>PWKN01000123.1 GCA_003559735.1 Bacteroidales bacterium
GTTCTATTTCCTGTGCAAGGTCAATGCCCGTCTGAAACTTCAGGAGGTTCTCAGTCAGGCTTGTCTGGCGTTCCAGCACCGATATCCTGTTCTCCATGTTTGCCGCCGTAAGTTGCAGTTGGTCAACATTGATGGGATCGGTAAATCCCTCCCTGAGCAGCATCCTGGTTTCATCCAGCATAATGCGGATGTTTTCGAGGTTTTGCCTGACAATATGGAGGTTCCTCGACGCCAATATGGCCAGCAGGTAAGTTTCGGTGACCATGTTCTGTATTTCCAGATGAGACCTATGGAGGTTTTGGCTGGCAAGGTCCCTGTATATTCTCGAGGCTCTTAGTCCGACAATATATTGTCCGTCAAAGATCAGTTGATCTAAAGTTGCTGTGGCTGTGAGGTTGTGTTGGGTCCCGAATTGTATCTCTTCGAAGGTGCCCGGTTCACCCCCGAAAAACTCAGCAGGGATCAAAGAAGTAGGGATATCAACAAAGTAGTTGTAGCCAACGGACGCATTTATTTGTGGCAAACCGGCGGCGGTAGTTTCCCTGATCTGCTGTTCAGCGATCCGGAGGTCTGCTTGCGCCTGCCTGATGTGATAGCTGTTTGTGAGCGCGTATTCACGGGCCTTTTCGAGGCTCAGCGCAACCACATTGTCTGTTATGGTATCGTTTTCGATGGCAGCAGAGGCGTCTTGTGCCCAAAAAAATGGTACCAGGAAAAAAAATCTTATAAACAACCGCATCAGCATAGATAGATATATATGGTTATACCAGTATATATAAACCAAATTTGCCGAAAATTGTTTAAAGTGCTGATGGTTGTGCCTGAACTGTTATTTGGAACGTTGAAGGCAGGCAGATCATCGGGATATTCAGCAGGCGTTTATTTTGAGGGCTCGTGAATTACTCATTGAAGAGTGCGCTGCCGATACGCACCATGGTGCTCCCTTCTTCGATACCTATTTCATAGTCGTTTGACATACCCATTGAGATTTCCCGGAAGTTTTCATTATTCTGGAAATAGCGTTCTCTTATAATATCAAATGATTGTTTCAAAAATCTGAATTCCTTGCGGATTGTTTCCTGGTTTTCGGTAAAGGTTGCCATTGCCATCAGTCCGTTGACGCTTACGTGTGTCATTTGCCTGAAGGGTTCGCTTTCGAGGAGTTCGCAGCATTCATCAAATGAGAGGCCATATTTTGTGCTTTCTTCGGCAATGTGGAGTTGCAGGAGGCAGGGGATGGTCCTGTCGTTTTTCTTTCCCTCCTTATTGATGGTTTTGAGCAGTTTCAGGCTGTCGACCGAATGGATCAGGGAAACGAACGGAGCGATATATTTCACTTTATTTGATTGCAGGTGTCCGACCATATGCCATTGAATATCACTGGGCAGGGAGTCGTATTTAGGGACCAGTTCCTGTGCTTTGCTCTCCCCGAACACCCGGTGTCCGGCATCGTATGCTTTCATGATCGTTTCGGGCGATATTGTTTTGGTAACAGCCACCAGTTGTACGTTATCGGGGATCGTGCTGTTGATTTTCAGGAGGTTTTCGGTGACAGGCATGGTATGTATTGATTCTTATTGTTTGTACTCTATATTGGTTTCTTGTTCTCTTTTCTCTTATTGATCAGCTTGTCGAGCATGAATTTATTCTGCCTGTACCGTTCCTCCGTGGTGTGTTCATCAATTCTGAAATCTAACCGCAGCCAGGTACCCTCTTTGGCTTCACGGGGCAGAAAGTGCAAAGGAACATCCAGTCTTACCTCGTCATCGCCCAACAGCAAAACAGCCAGGTCATGTTCAATTCTGTCAATTACCGCCTTCATTGTTCTTTATGGTTGGTTTACAAATGCAATATTCTGCTCCTTAATGTCTTCCAGTCGCCTCGCGTCGATACCGGGAACCCTGATCAGTTCATCGACTGATCCGAATGGGCGGTTATCCATTACTTCCCTTGCGCGTGCCGGTCCGATATGGATGATGGCCGTCAACTCCTCAGCACTGGCTTTATTGATGTCGACACGTTGACCATGACCAGGATGCATTCCGTCGCCCGGGACAGCTCCCCCGGCTTCTGATACAAAATAATATTCCTCCCCGTCGGTGTGCATGACAACTGACCCACTGATGTCTGTTCTGAAAATCAGCGCATTGCTGGACATCAACCCCTGCATGGTCTCGTCATGGGGGAACCCGTATATGTTGTCAGCACCGCAAAATATGACAGCCACCTCGGGCCTGACGGCATCAATAAAAGGCCTGGAAGAACTCGTTGTACTTCCGTGGTGGGCCACTTTCAGCACATGGCTTGGCAATGACGGGTAGCGTGTCAATATCTCAGATTCACTACTTCTTTCCACATCACCAGTCAGCAAAACCCGGATCTGATCAAAGAAAAACCACAGTACGACAGACGCATCGTTCAGGTGTCTTTCAGCGGGTGTTTCCGGGTGCAGGACTTCAAAATGCGCCCTTTCATCAAGTTGACGCTTCATCCCTGTACGTCCAACGGTAAATGGTATATCCAGGCTGTCAATGATTTGCAGGTATCTGGTAAACAGCCTCGTGCTGTGCACCACACCAGGGTCCATCACCTCTAAAACGGTAAACCGGGTCATCACCCCCGGCAATCCGCCGATATGGTCGGCATGAGGATGCGTGGCAACAAGCAAGTGCAAGGTATCTATGGCAAGCTGAAGCAGGTAATCTGTGACCCCGGTGTTGCGGTCACCACCATCAACCAGGATGTTCATGGCAGGCGACTGTACCAGGATCGCATCACCCTGTCCGACGTCAATAAAATGCACCTGGTAAATGCTTTCAATGACGCCGGCCAGTGTATCCGGTTCAGATTCACCGGGTAACACAGCATCCGGCGGCTCCCTGTCGCGCTCCGGCAGCCTCTCTACAATGACCGGTAACAGCAGAAACTGTGCCACCACCGCCAGAACTGTGATCAGCGACAAAAAAACAACATAATATATGAACCGGTCATTCTTCATTCTTCCATCGTTTATTCGTTGTCTTTGCTGTCATTTTTATGACACGCGGCAATTTTAAAAAGCAGCAACAATGAAAAACGGTTGATCTCATGTAAAAGGAATCAGATTGAGCCGGTAAAAATACGATCTTTTTGGATTAAAACAAATATCCGCTGTCGCCTTTGCTTCTCTGTTGTCCACTTTTTACCTGAAGGGGCTATGCTCTGTTCATGCGTTTGTTCTGTGACCTGCATATGGAGGACGCAGCCAAAAAAAATTTGGAAATATATGGTATTTGCTTATCTTTGCACTCTCAAAAAACAGCGTTCTTTTGAAATGGTTATTATAACGGAGAGGTGGGTGAGTGGCTGAAACCAGCAGTTTGCTAAACTGCCGTACTCGATGAGGGTACCGGGGGTTAGAATCCCCCTCTCTCCGCAACCATTCAGGACGATTGCTCCTTACCGCAACCATCTTTTCACATTATCATCCATGTTGTTAGCTGACAATGGTATTTCAGGGCTGTATAAAAGGGATATAACTCTGGGTCAATTTAAGCAAAGCTTGGTTTTATAAAAGGTTTTCCACCAGGATATCTTCATCGATATCATGCCAATGTATACCCTCTCCGGATCCAATAAACCGCCAATTGCTTCTTTGATCATCGGTAGCATCTCTTAAACTGGGAAACCATTCGATGGGTATGGCCAATTCCCGCCCATCCTCGAGCCGGATATACATTTTCACATCACTGAACCAAACATCGGTTGCGTTGGTGGACTTATTGATTATCAAAGTGCTCATTCCATTTTGATTTAAGGAAATCTTTTTTTCAGATACAATATTTCGTATTTCACTTAACTCGCTTGCGTTTAATCGTTTTGATCCTTTTTGCCTCAAAACAGTTGGCATAATTAGAATAATTGTTTGTAAAGCAATTACAATTCTTATTACACGTAGTGTACACAAATATAGATGATTTTTTTTTATGCGAAATTACACACAGACGCATGAAAAAAATTCATGTGAAAGCGCAAGCGGTTCCTCCTGTACGCCAGCATTTTGTAATTTTTCATACAAAATGCTGGTGGGTTTTTACAGGAGAAATATCTATTCTTCGAAAATCCAAAGGAAATTTCGAAAAATAGATACATTACAATCGTTTGTTAAAGATTTTATATTTTTGGTGGCTTTCAATCTTTTGTATGATAAGCATACCGGGGATTAAAAGATAGGAGTCTGTCGCACACAAACAAAAACAATATTCCAATGAAAAAATATGCTGTCGGGTTAATGGTAATGATTGTTGCAACGATAACTGGTTGTCAAATATTCGAAAGCGAGCCTGCCAGGAGCTGGACACATTTCAGGGGGTCTGCACTGAATGGCATTGCCGAAGGAGATGGCTACCCGGTACAATGGAGTCCGGAGCAGGGAATTGCCTGGAAGACAGAGATCCATGGCAGAGGTTGGTCGTCGCCGGTAGTATTTGGTGACCAGGTGTGGCTCACCACAGCCACTGCCGATGGGAGGGAGATGTTTGCCGTGTGCCTGGACTATGATACAGGAGAAGTTGTTTTTGACATCAAAGTGTTCGAACCGGAACAGGTGCTGTCGATCCACGATGTAAATTCCTATGCCACGCCCACCCCGGCCATTGAGGAGGGTTTTGTGTATGTGCATTTCGGCAAGTATGGCACGGCATGTATAGACACTGAAAATGGTGAGGTTTTATGGACCTGGGATGAGATCAGGTGTGCCCATGTGCAGGGACCGGGATCGTCGCTGTTTCTTTACAAAGACATGTTGATCCTTCACCTGGAAGGCACCGATGTGCAATGGATCGTGGCGCTTGACAAACATACCGGCAGGGAAGTATGGAAGACCCACCGGCAGGAGCGGTTTTATGAACCTCTGACACCCATTGGCAAAAAGGCTTATGTGACACCCATCGTGATGGAAGTTGACGGGAGGGAGCTGCTGATCTCGAACGGATCGGCCGTTTGCAATGCCTTCGATGTGTATACCGGTGAAGAAATATGGTACATTGAGCAGGGTGAGGATTCAACCATCGCCATGCCGTTCGAAGAAGACGGTACGCTCTTCTTTTATACCAGCTTTATTACAACGGATGATGGTCCAGCCTACTGTGAGCTGTTTGCTGTTGATCCCAGAGGAGAAGGTGATCTCTCCGGCAACATCCTGTGGCGGGTATCATCGCCCATCCTGCAGCTGCTCACCCCGGTGGTGAAAGACGGGCTGATCTACACGGTCGATACACGGGGCCAAATGCTTTGCCTGGATGCACTGACAGGGGAGACCGTATGGTCGCACCGGCTCAGGGGCAGGTACAACGCATCGCCGGTCTGGGCCGACGGACTGGTGTATGTTAGCTCCATAAGGGGCGAAACACTGGTGCTGCGGGAGGGAAAAACATACGATCCGGTTGCAGAGAACCACCTGGAGGGTGAGATCTGGGCTACGCCTGCTTTTGTGGATGGGGCTGTGCTGATGCGAACCAGCAGGTACCTGTATAAGATTACAGAATAGCCGCAGCGCTTAACGTGCCGCAATTGTGGCAGTAAGTCTCTTATATTTTTTTAAAAATTACATTGTTATATTCGTCATCTTTTCTATCTTTGCACCGCTTTAACAAAAAGGTTCTTTAAAGAAAGCAAAATTTCGGGGTGTAGCGTAGCCCGGTTAGCGCGCCTGCTTTGGGAGCAGGAGGTCGCAAGTTCGAATCTTGCCACCCCGACCAAAACAAAAGCCTTGCAGCTTTGCTGCCGGGCTTTTTTCATAGCCTGACCCGGAGCTTGCTCTGAGGGGCAGGCTATGAAAAAAGACCTTAGGTAAGCGCAGCGAACCAAAGCATTTGTTTTGAGCATACCCCCAATCAAGATCAGTGAAGCTAATCTTGCCACCCTGGATTAAAAATCAAAGAGTTACGGAATGCAAAACTGTAAATCATTTTTTTTGCATCAATGATTTCACCAGTAAACTGAAATTATCTCCACCAGATTTTCTCCACTGAAGTGTATGAAACCACCCGCCGCAGCGAGTGCTTTCATGTTTATAATGGCAATGCACCATTGTGCCCCTAATCATCTATAGTGCTCACCTAGTCCTTGATGCAACGCACACTGTAACCGTCCGTCTTAATGCTGCTGTTGCGGAACACAAATCCGTAGTAACTGAACATGAACCTGCTCCACGCATCGGAACCGCTGCTCTCAGTAGCACTCCACCAGGTCCCGTAGAGGCCAACCCAGACGAAACTCCCATTTGACAAACGGTTGCCGCCAGGCAGAGCAGAAAATCCAAACTCATCGAATCCGTGGTGTGTGTCATCTGAGTGCCAGCGGGGATGCTCTGAAGTATCGCAATCGCCACCATCGAGATGACCAACCTGACGGCACGATTTCAAGGCATTACCGACACCGTTGGGATTAGCCGACTCATTGGGATAGCCTTGTGCAACGACATAATCAACCAACTGCGACCAATCATCATCACTGGGCACGCTCCAACCTTCCGGACACACTCCTCTGTTGTCATCCACTGCATACCAGTTATATAGTTTGCCGTAGGCAGCAACCATCTCTTCAGGAGTATTGATTCCATCTGTGTTTAAAGCACTGTGGTCGTAAATTGTATATGCCCCCCCTTCAGTGTTTTGCCAATCTTGATTGCTCAAACCCTGTGGAATATCATCCTCATTGTTGTATCTGGTAACCCGAAGGTTCTCTGCCATCCATTCCTGGTCGCCAATCAATACAGATTTGTAAAAATTCCCATCAATATCCTTTAAGCCACGGGTAGCAGTGATTTCTATCCTTGCCGCTGCAGCATCTATTTCTGCATAACTTTCCCTTCCATCCCATGTGAGTTCAACCTCTCCAGCTTCAACAATTATGGCTCCCATGATTGTTTCATCAAGATGTGTATCTAGAATATCATCAGGATCCAGCCCAATGATTTCATCAGCTTGTATTGGTGTAAAGTCATCGCCTTGGTTAAATTTTATGCCTAGCTTAATGGCATAGTAATCACCTCCTGAAATAGTGAATGAAACATCAACCACTCGTTCTTCCTCCCCCGTTCTTTGAGAGACTTGTATATTATCAATTGAGCCAGGTCCCTGTGCATAGGTCCAGCTCGTAAGGGTCAATATAATAAAAAACAGAAAATATGATCTCATTTCTTATGTGTTTTGATTATATGAAACACCCATGACAGGATTTTTGACACACAGGGGGATGATTATTTGGGGGAATTTGCGAGCTTTGGGGCAAAAAACGCAAGATGGAAAAGAAAGAAAAATTCATAGAGTATGA
>PWKN01000088.1 GCA_003559735.1 Bacteroidales bacterium
AAAGTCTTTCTTTTCGAGTTTTTGCAGTCTTTTGAACATCTTATGTGTCTCAGAATATTTCCTTTTCTTTCAATCTACGTGCGCCTCCAGCACCGCGTTATTCAAACCGGTATTCTTCAAAAATACAAAAGAAAGGGAATGATGACAGCAATAATAAATTAAATCGCCATCTGCATTTCACTTAAGCCCTGAATGGCTGAATCTTCAGGTAGGTCAGTGATCTCCACAGCCACTCAAAGGGCCCAAACCGGAATCTTTTCAGCCAAAATGCACTAAAGGGTATTTGTAAGGCAAATATTGCACAAGCGATAAGCACGCCCTGCCACAATTCAACTTGACCAAAAAGTCCAAACCCATAGGAGTGAAAAAGGACAGCTGCAATTATTGAATGCAGCAGATAGTTGGTCAGGGCCATTCTTCCGACCGGAGCCATCAGGTTAACAATCCATTCTTTGCCTCTGGCATAACAAAGCACCATGGCAGAGATATAGAAAAATCCCAGTGATATTCCACCAATGGTGTGGGTTGCCGAATTAATGATGAACCATAAATCGGGAACTGAAGGGATGGAGTGCCAATGGGAGATCGCATAGAGCGTATTGGATACGATACCCACAGAAAGCCCCCACCAAAATACTTTTTTAAAAAACGGGATATGTTCATCATATCTGGCAATTAAGTTTTTGCGTGCAACCCAAACGCCAGTTAATATCATGGATAGTACTACGGGATAAAAGAATAATAACCCAGGCAGCAACATCCGGTACTCTGCCAATCTTACTGCAACAATATCTGAAAAGCTGCCATATTTGTACGTTGAAGCGAAGTTGCTGATTGTATTCTTCATCTGCTCAACGCCTATTGCGAACTGCTGGTCCAGCGTCCTTGCCGTTTCGGGGTCAAGTGAAGCCAGGCTCACCATCAGATAGCTAAATCCGGAAATCGCCATGGGTATAATGGCAAGCCATACCGCCCACTTTATCAGTCCCCTGTTTGAAACCCTCCTGAAGAGCAAGAGGAGAAAACCGAACAGGGCATAGTAAGTTAATATATCGCCTGCCCAGAGCAAAACAACATGAAGAGCACCAAAAAGGAACAGGAACAGCACCCTTCGTCTGAAAACTGGCACCATGCTTTTACCTTCTTCTGCTTTTTTATTTAAGAAAAGCCAGAATCCGTAGCCAAAAAGCAAAGAAAACAATACGTAGAATTTCCCCTCAAAAAAGAATTTGGTCAGCCCCTCGGCTATGGCATTAAGCGTAAATGCATCCGACTGACTGCCAAGCATAAATGCATTGGCCGGCATAAACATGATGGGCAGGTTGACCATTAATATCCCAAAAATGGCCAGACCCCTCAGGCCATCAAGTAATACAATCCGGTTTGCCTGCTTGACAGGCGATACAATTGCGTTCATAGTCATTCGTTTTATTCAGTTTAAGATTTTATTAGCTGGATTTGTTTACAAATATTTATTGTCTGTGCTTATTTTATGATCTTTTCATTTTCGTGCGGCTCAATTATTCCTGCTCGAATTCCTTCAGCCGGCTGATCATTTCTTCTGCTTTTTTAAACCGTTTGTCGTAAAGGTATTTGTAGATCAGGAAAACACCCAGCGAAGCCAGGATCAATGCCCCGGCTGCCTGGGCAATGAAAATGGTGGTGTCTTGAAAAAGATCAGCGCCGCGAAATGTAGCGGCAGTAATTGGGATTAGGGATGTCAGGTAAAGAGGAAACAAGGCCATCTCCAGCTTCCTCATCCTGAGGATACTTCGTTTGGTGGAAGCAAGCTCAAGCTGTAGCTTGACAATGGGAGAATGGAAATAATTGATTCGTTTCAGGAGTTTGATCTTTTTGAGGCTCAGTGTGGCATAAATGACCCCTATGGCAGCAATTATCAAGCCTAAGGCCAGATACCTCAGGTCGTCGGCAAGGCGAAGCGCAAGTGCCAGAAGTATTGTTGTCACCAATATGTTGCCACAGAGATCAACCTTTTCAGATACCAAAGGATACTCCATCTGCTCCTGGGTTTCAAATAAATTGCTGTTCCTTATTTTCTCCTCATCAACCTGCAGTCTTTGGCTGAGATGCTGGTCGTATTGTTCCCACGTGTATTTCATATCATCCATTTCCATAATGTGAAATCGTTTGTTTGTGTGAAAACTCTTTTTTCATTTTGGCTTTGATCCTGCTGATCTTTGTTGCCACATTGGTTTCGGAAATGCCTAATATTCCGGCAATGTCCTTGTGCTTGCAGCTGTCGAGGTAGAGCAGCATCAGGGCTTTGTCCAGTTCATCCAGGGTATCAATAAAGCGGTATAGCTTTGCAACCCGCCGCTCCAGCTCCGGATCAATGGTCTTGTCAGCGATCGTAATGACCGAATCATCAATGGAAACCTTTTTCTGTTGGTGTTTTGATTCATTTCTGTAAAACAGAAATGCGGTGTTAAGTGCCACCTGGTATATCCAGGTCGACACTTTAACGCGGCCGTCAAACCTGTGCATGGACTTCCATAATTGCTCCAGGATTTCCTGTTCGAGGTCTTTTCTGTGCTCCTGGTTTCTGCAATAGGTATTGCACACCTTATGAATGATCCGCTGATTGTCTTTGATCGTTGAGATAAACCTTTCTTTATCCACAGCACAATGGTTTTAATTAAAGCTCCCCTGGTTGGTTTTATTTACATTGACTATTTACGCAGTGTGATCAAAACCGTTGGCATCCACCACATATTTTCCATTCAATGATACTATTTTTTTCCCATATTGGTTGATCTGGACGTTGGCTATGGCAAAATTTTTTTTCAATCATTTCTACAATCCTATGATTAACAGAAAGACAAAAAACATCACAGCTTTCCTGACTTTTTGTGTATTTTTACTTCAATAATTATTTATTCTCCACCATGAACTTAACCTTTAAACTGCTTTTTCTGCTTGTCGTCCTGCTTACAGGATGTGCCAGGGAACAAAAAGAAGTTGTCATTAGCGGTCATTATTCCGGACAGCCACGCGAAAGAATCGCATCCACGGCGACAGTCAACGGGGTAGTCCACCGCTATTTTACCGACCATGCTGAGCTGTGTCCGGAAGGCAATTTCACCTTTACCAGAATCACCGACCGGCCGGCATTTGTAAATTTTCTTTTTTATGGGGCCCCGTCGCTGATCGTGGAGCCCGGCCGTGAATATTTCGTCGAATTGTTCTTTGACCCCTCGCAAGGCTTTGAAATGGATGGCGATTTTTGTGATATCCAGGCTTTTTACAACGCCTTTAACCACCAGGATCCCCGGGCCTGCATTTATGAATACCCGTTTGACATATCCAATTACCAGGCGGTTAACAAGGTCCTGCTGGCTGATCTGCAAAAAGAGATGGAAAAGATTGATTCAGCATATAATGCCGGGATGCTATCACAAGACATCTATGAACTAATAAAAACAGACCGGCAGTTGTATTACCAGGTTGCCAGGACGGTGGTCGCCTCGGCAAATTATTTACGCATGATGGCCGGTGACCGAATGGTGCCTGACGAGGTTTTTGAAATCTGGGAAGATGCGCTTACGGCTGTTTCTACTGACAACCCTTGGTTTTTCAGCTCACTGAGGGCCTATGATTACCTGCTGTACACTTACTGGCATCACATATATACTGATCCGGACTTTGACTATGACGAATTTGTCCAAATAAGGGCGGAAAAGCGAGAAACCAGGCAGGTCATTACCCACACCCTGGACAGGGCGCCGGAAATCTTTTCGGTGGCGCCACTTGAATTTTTCATGGCAGCCTACATCGCAGATCAATATGCGATCAGACAGCCCCACAATGAACTGCCCGGGGTAATTGCAGATTTTGCCACCCAATATCCGGACAGCGATTACCTGGTTTTTATTGAAAGGATCCGGGAGGAAGTGGAAGAGGGGGAGGATGGAATGTAAGCTGTGATTCCGGAGCATGCTGCCCCCCTTATCAGATGCTTGCTGCTTTATGAGACATATTTACACACTCAATAGTGTATCCCGTCTCCGGAATAATCATCCGCCGCCATTTCTGCAGCTTTTTTGATCTGGATATCCCTGGGAAGATGCTTGTTCACCCGGGCGGATGTCCGGAGATAGTGTTCCATTTCCCGGTCATTGAGGTGGGGGAGATGCGAATGGTCCCGATTCCATTTCTTTTTAAAGAGAAGCTTGCTTAGTGCATCGAACATGTGTGATGGGGTTGTTTGTGTTGTTAGAACGGTTTCTGGCGCCGGGATCTTATATTTTTCTGCATTGATTGGTAGGATGCTTCCACCAATTATTCAAACCGGTCTTTTTCAAACTCCCTGACCAGCTCTTTGGCCCTTTCATAATCTTCACTGGCCACGACCAGTTTCACGGCCCCCATGCCTGGGGTGGTCAGAAACGGGAACATATTGCCGGTAGCTTCATTGTTGATGTAGGCGGAAACCCCCTCTTTCTCCATTATGCTTTTCAACAATTGAGCTTCCCATGCCTGCCCGGTAAAAACCAGCCTTGGTTCGGTGTCCTTGTGTGTAGTCATGATTCAGGAAATTGTTTCATTTATAACGTTTCGAAGTTATAAAAAAACCATATGCATTCCAAGCTGAATTGTGTCCGGAAGGCAATATCACCTTTGATTTTTTTCAATCTGGTGTGCAATCCCGGGCAGTTTATCCCCTAAACAGATCTGCCTTTAAAATTCCGTAAGCGTCAAAGGCTTTACGGGAAGTAAAGAAAATGGAAAGGGTAACGCTGATGGACAGTGCGGTGAATATGGCCAGAATGATAGCAATTTGATATTTAATGGCCGTTTCTGGGTTGGCGCCACCCAGGATCTGACCCGTCATCATGCCGGGCAATGAAACAATGCCCATAGTGGCCATGTTGGCCAAAAATGGACGCATGGCCGCCAGTAGTGCATCGCGGAAAAAAGGGAGCAGGGCTTCCTGCTGGCTGGCGCCCAGCGACAACAGGTAGAGGTAGCGCTTGCTTTCCTTCCTTACCGACTCATAATAGTGGGAAACGCCAATGATGGTGCTGTTCAGCGAATTGCCCAGCATCATTCCACCCACCACAACCATTAAGCGGGCGGTAAAAATGTTGTCGTAGTTAACAATTACCTTGTTGAAAAACAGCAGTACAAGACCAGTTCCTGCGAAATAGGCCAGAAAGACTGGCAGGAAAAACCGGCTGAATGACAGCTTGCTTCCTGCCATTGCCGAAAAACAGGCAAAAAACATCATGATAATGACCCAGGCTACATTCAACCAGGGGTTATCCCACCGAAAAAGATAAATCAGCAAAATGGCCACCAGGAAGAGCTGGCCGGTCATTCTTCCGGCAGCACCAAAAAGTTGTCTGGCTATGCCCAGTTTCATAAAAACAGATAGGGCAAGGGGAACCACGAGCAGACCAAAGGCGGCCAGCAGACGCATCAAACCAATATCAGGAGCTGCTTCCATTTTTACCGAGGTTAAGGATGGGAAATCCCTGTTCGTGCCAGATTGTGTCGTGTGATGATATGATGAGGGTTTTCTCTTTCAGATTGGAAAAATAGTGCACAATTATCTCCTTGAGCGATTGATCCAATGCCGAGGTAACTTCGTCAAGCAAATATACAGACCGGTCCAGAAGAAGGGTAACGATGATGGCCACCCTTTGCAACTCACCCCCTGAAAGATCATCCAGGTTTTTGCTGATGGTATCCCTGCCGAGCTGAAAATCATCCATCAACCGAAGCATTTTACCCTGGTCATAGTTGATGCTGCGGTTGTTTTTAAACCGGAGTATTTCCCGGACAAAACGGTCAACCGGTCCGCGACCTATTTGCATTTCCTGGCTCACATAGGCCATTTTCTGCCTGAGCTGCCATACATTCCGGAGCCTGAGTTCCTGTTTGTCAATGAATACCTTCCCTTCGTCGGGAAACACAAACCCCAGCAGCATTTTCAGCAGGGTGGTTTTGCCGCTCCCGGATTCACCACTGATGATCAAGCGTCCACCGGCCGGAACCTCAACCGACAATTTGCGGAAAAGGGGACGGTGGTTCAAGGTTAGGGAAATGTTCTCGAATCGTATCATATATCCCGCGAATAATCAAGGCCCTGGCCAAACATTTCATGCTTATGCAAAAGTAAGAATATTTCTTTGGAGCAGGTTGTCCCATGGTTTTCGTAATAATTTAATGACGTAAAATTACGTTTGCCTTTTTTTCGGGCATTGACCTGGGCATCAATTTTTGTTAACAAACCCGAAGGTATAAATGAAAATTCTGATCCTGTGTACCGGAAATTCCTGCCGAAGCCAGATGGCCCACGGTTTTTTGGAATCCTTTGACAAAAGATTAACCGTACGCTCTGCCGGCACCGAAGCCTCAGGAAAGCTTAACGCAAGGGCCGTTGCAGCAATGAAGGAAATTGGAATCGACATCAGTCACCATGTTTCAGATTCGGTAGACAAATACGTGGATGAAGAGTGGGACTATGTAATTACCGTATGCAGTGGTGCCAATGAAAACTGTCCGGTTTTCCCGGGTAAAGTGAACCGCCGGTTGCACATTGGCTTTGATGACCCCTCGCATGCCACGGGCACCGATGAATTCATCAGGAGCGAGTTTGTTCGTGTAAGGGAAGAAATAAAATCAGCTTTCTGCAAACTTTATAAAGAAGAAATTATGCCAAAAAAAACCATTGGATTTTTTGAAAAGTACCTTACCGTCTGGGTTGCCCTGGGCATCCTGGTGGGTATAGGCATCGGTCATTTTGTGGGTGATGGAATCGAGGTGATCAGTGGACTTGAGATTTCCCGGGTAAACATTCCTGTGGCCATCCTCATCTGGCTGATGATCTACCCCATGATGCTGCAGGTTGATTTTGGAAGCATTAAAAAGATAGGGAAGAAGCCCAAAGCGGTTGTGTGGACCCTGATTATCAACTGGGCGATCAAACCGTTTACCATGGCGTTCTTTGCCTGGATATTCTTTGATAAACTATATGCTGCCTGGATAGACCCTGAACTGGCAGGAGAATACATCGCCGGGGCCATTATTCTTGGAGCTGCACCCTGCACCGCCATGGTGTTTGTGTGGTCGTACCTCACTGACGGTGATCCCAACTATACTTTGGTGCAGGTATCGGTAAACGACCTGATCATCCTTGTTTTGTTTATCCCAATCGTGGGACTGCTGCTGGGGATTACCGACGTTATCATCCCATACGACACCCTGGTGGCAAGTGTGGTGATCTTTGTGGTAGTACCCCTGGTTGCGGGTGTCATCACCCAGCGCATCCTGCTGCACAGGCGTGGCATAAAATGGTTCAGGGAGGTGTTTCTGCCCAGACTCAAGCCTGTTAGTGTTGTTGCATTGCTGGTAACACTGGTATTGTTATTTGCCTTCCAGGGGCAGAATATCCTCAGTAATCCCCTGATTATTCTTCTGGCAGCCGTTCCACTGGTTATCCAAACCTACTTTATTTTCTTTCTTGCCTGGTTTGGTGGCAGGAAGCTCAAACTCAGCCATGCCGTTTGTTCACCTGCTGCCATGATCGGTGCCAGCAACTTCTTTGAACTGGCTGTAGCCGTTGCCATTGCCCTGTTTGGTCTGCAATCTCCGGCTGCACTGGTAACGGTGGTGGGTGTGTTGGTGGAGGTACCCGTTATGCTTTCGCTGGTGGCCTTTGCCAACCGGAACAGGTATTGATTGTTTATATCCGGATGAAATGCAGTATGCCCTGAGGATAAGAAAAATTCTACTGGATAGAAGATATTCAGGGAAAATAGTGCAATAGTTTTAATATTTCATCTATATTTGGAGATCATTGTTCAAAACAATAAACAAAATGAAGACTATACTGACCTTTATCGGATGCCTGTTGTTACTATCCCTGTGTGTTTATGTGAACGGTCAGGATCAGATGCTGTGGGGAAATTCGGTCCCTGAAAACTGGACCGGAGACTGGCCGGATGAGTTCCGTACCACCAGCGAAAGATCCGGATTCACCACTACGGCCAACAACCAGGAAATCCTGGAATACTTTTCCTTGTTGATGTGGCATAGCGAGTATGTGCATGTGTTCAATATGTTTGTGAGCGACCGGGGCCATGCCTGTCCGGTACTGGTAATGTCGAATCCCCGTGTGACCAGCGCAGAGGAGGCGAGGGAGTCTGCCAAACCTGTAATCTACCTGCAAGGAGGCATCCATCCCGGCGAGGGTGAGGGCAAGGAAGCCCTGCTGATCCTGGTACGGGACATTCTGTTTGGGGAAAAGCAATATCTGTTGGATGAGCTTATTATCATGGTGGTGCCCAACTTTAATGTCGATGGGAATGAGACCCGTACGATCAGCCCTAATGTCCCGCAGCTTGCGGGTGTCAGGCATAATGCCCTTGGTTATGACATTAACCGCGATGCCATAAAGCTGGAAACCACCAATATGCGTGCAGCTTACACCAGGGTGTTCAATACCTGGGATCCGGTGCTTATTTATGATACGCACCGCATGGGCAGGGTTACTCACGGGTATCCCATCGTGTACGCGGGATCCAACGTGCCGGCGGCCCACCAGGGAGTGAGGGACTATGTCACTTACAGCATTTTTCCGGCAATCACGGAAGGAGGACGGGAAAACGGGCAGATCGAGATCTTTTTCCATGCTGGCTTTAACCGGGATGAATGGCCTCCTGCAGAGTACACGCACGACAATGCGATCTGGTCGACCGAAGGCAAGTTCATGGTCAGTGGGTACGGCCTGCGAAACCGTATGGCCATACTGGTGGAGACCGTTGCCTATATTGACTTTGAGAAGCAGATCTATGCCCAGTATGTTTGCGCCTATGAGGTTCTTCGCTATAGCTATGAACACGGTAGGGAGATGATGGAGCTCTGCCGGATGGCAGATGAGGAGGTGGTTAAAAACATCCTGAATTACGCCGGGACCGGCAAACTTATGAATTATGTGGAAGGCAAATACGTATCGGAGGGAAAATTCGATATCCTGGGATATGAGACCATCGAGCGGGAGTTTATTCCAGGAACCAGTGTCAGGCGGGTAAAACCCGAACTTATTGAAAGAGCTCCGGAGGTCATTCCCAATGTTTCGCTTGTCACCAAACCGGTAGGTACCCGCCAAGCTGCCGTTCCGAGGGGATACCTGATTCCGGCCGACCTGGACTTCCTGGTAGAGAAGCTGCGTATCCTCGGACTCGAGGTGGATGAGCTTGCAGAGTCGGTTAAGGCCAGCGGAGAGGAATTCGTGATTACGAAGCTGTCCCATCTGCGTAGCGGTGGATACGATATGACAGTGCTGGACGGTGGGTTTGTTGCCCTTGAATCCAAAACGTTACCGGCTGGCACCTATTTGCTGGATATGGCCCAGCCATTGGCCAACAAGGCCTTCTATGCGCTCGAGCCGCAGGTGGGAGACGGATTTACAGGATGGAACATGCTTGATGACTACTTCAGGGAACTTGGCGTTAACGTGCATAGTATCGTCTACCCGGTCTTCAAGTACTTTGAGCTGCTTGAGCAGCCGGTTCTTATCGAAAAGGAGTAGCGTTATGCCAGGACTTTCCTGTACAGGTCAATCAGTTTTGATGCCTGGGTGTTGATATTGAACCTTTCTTCAACGCCCTTCCTGGCCTTTATGCTCATCTCTTCAAGCATGGATCTGTCGTTCAGGATTGTATTCAATGCCCCTGCCAGTTTTCCGGGGGTATTCTCCCCATAATCTATTCCGCCACCCGCTGCGTTTATGATCTCGGGAAAGGCGCCCAGTGCTGGCTGAACGACTGGTATGCCGCTGGCCATTGCTTCGGCCAGGTAAATGCCAAAAGCCTCGCCTTTTTGCACCGGTACCGAAAGCACAGACACCCGGTCGAAAAATATGTGCCTGTGTTCACTGTCAAAGTTTTCCAGGAATATCACATCGTCGCTCATCCCGGCATCCATGATCTTTTTTTTCTGCTGTCTTATAAAATCATTATCGTCGCTTGTACTGCCGCCGCTGACATAGAGTCTTACCTGCTCATTGTTTTTATCTTTTTTAAGCAGGATAAAAGCATCGGTCAGGATGTCCAGTCCGTTCGCCGCGCACATTCGTGACAGGTATCCGACCGACCGTTCTTTCACGGCCGAATTAATGAAGTGGTAGTTATCGGGATCAACACCGAGGTGGAGCGTGTGTATCTCTTTGTCTTCAAGCCTCATTTTCTCCATCATCAAACCTTTAAAATAATCACTGACCGATATGAAGGCATCAACATCTTCTGCTTTCTGACTCATCAGGTTCCAGACATTTTTGCGGTTGGTGTCAGACATTACGTCAACCCATACATCTTCATCCTGAAGCGAGCATACCACCGGCACGCCAAGACGGCTTTTGAGCCTGTGTGCTGCTCCCAGCAGCAAGGCATTTGAAAGGTGAACCACATCGGGTTTGAAATGCTCTTCGAGCCAGCTGATCATTTTTTCGAGCTCATCTGCCTGTTCTCCTTGTTCTCCCTGCAACATTGAGATGGTCATTTCTTCCAGTCCCTGTGCCCTTGTGGAACCCGCCTTTTTTGCAGCCAGCTTCAGCAGCGGTTTTGTGTTGAGCATTTTGTCAAACCAACGGGGTGCCTTTCGCAGGAATGGATAGGTGTGTTTGAGGTACAGACTGACTGCCCCGTAAAATACCGGCACCTGGTCATTGTCCTGGTCATGATTAAAAAGGGGAAGGTACATTGGGACCTTCAGGATATCATGCCCCAGTTTTTTTATCGAAAAGTAATACTGACTGTCGCGCAGACAGTTTCCACAGTAAAAGCTCCCTCCAGAGCCGGGTATGATTTGGACGATCTTCATTGTTCGTAGTTTTCTTTTATTGTTGCTTTTTCAACTGCTCATTCAGCTGCTTCTTATTCTTCCTGTTTTATTATTGAACCGGCACAGGTCTTGGTATGGGATGCAAAATAACTTATATGCAGATTCAGTTGCCAAAGCACCAGACCGTTCCGTCGTTGGTCCCGAGGACTATCCGGTTGTCCGATATCGCTGGACTGCCAGATACTGCGCTTCCTGTTTCGAAAACCCACGTGCGTTCACCGGTGTTGATATCAAACAGCAGGATATCGCCCCTCATGTTTGCGACAAGAACCTGCCTGCCATCAGTCACGGCCGATGATTCGACCCTGCTGCCGGTGTTTGTTCTCCATTGTACCGCTCCCGTATCTTTATCAAAGCTGTATAGGAACCTGTCCCTGTTTCCTATGATCACTCTGTTGCCATATATTGCCGGGGATGCTATAAACGGCAGACTTCGTTCTTCGTCTTCCCACTGCCAGAGGATATCCCCACTGAGGTAGTTAACCGCGGCGAACTTCCCGTCATAGTCGCCTATGTAGGCAATCCCGTCTTCCAGTGCCGGAGATCCGGCCACGTAGCTGGCTATTTCAATTTCCGGAAGGGCGTCGCCCCTTCGCAGGTCAACTCTGTGCAGGTAGCCGTCGCAGCCGCCAAATACTGCAAGGTCATTTTCAATTGCCACGGCCGCGTGGAGGTAACTGTGCAGCTCATATTTCCACAGACCTTCACCGTTAGCGGCATCTATGGCGTGCAGGTAATAGTCGTAGCTGCCCACCAGGAGGATGTCCCTGTTGCCGTCTGACCATATGTTGGGTGCGGCAGATACCTGGTTGTCGCATTCGTATTGCCAGACAAGATTCCCGTTATTCAGGTCAAGGCAGAAGATATCGCCCTGGAGGTTGCCGATATACACCCTGTTGTCATGGATCAGGGCAGGGGCTTCGATGGTGTTGCCTGTTTCGTACTGCCATATAAGATCGCCATCCATGCTGAGGCAGTAGACGGTACCGTTTCCCGAGCCTATGACGATTTTGGAGTTGTATATGACCGGAGAAGACTTAAGGTCAAAACCAGCATCGAAGGTCCACAATATCGCGGGACCTGCAGGGAGCGGATGCTCCGTTGTGCCCGTGAGTCGTTCATTGCCCCTGTAATTGTTCCAGTTGCCGCTCTGAGCCCCTGCTTGTCCCGGCGACAATGACAGGACTGTCAGGATTAAGATTGTGCTTGCTGTTGATTTAAGCCTGTGGATGATCTGCATCGTTATATCGTTTTTTTTTGCCTTTATTGCTTTGATCCATATTGCCTGATTCGTCTAATTCCCTGCTCTTATTCACCCCCTGTGTTCCTTTGCTCAACTTATCCGTTATGTATGGTTGCTCTTCCTGGCATCCGGCCCATTGTCACTGGTCTTCCGGAATATCATATTGCGGTGTCATGGCTGTTTCACCTGCGCCCCGTTCTTAAATGACAATGCCCCGGTGGGACAGGCTTCTGCCAGTATGGAGCCGGCTTTTTTAATGGCAACTTTGATGTTTTCCTCAAATGGCACTGCGATCTCAACATCATACCCCCTCCCCAAAAAGGTAAGGCCCGGACGCTCGTCGTGCTTTACGGCAAGCCTGACGCATATTCCGCACCTGATGCATTTGCCCGGCTCAAACACGACTGTGTCATGGTCTGTTGTTTTTTTGACCGGTTTTCTCTCTTCGAGGCGGAACCGTCTTTGCGAGGCCCCGTACCTTTGTGCCAGATTTCTCAGCATGCATCCTGACGGCTTCAGGCATTCGCAGTGCATGCAGCGCAAAGCTTCACGGGCTGCCTCCGGTGCATCAAAGCTCCCACCGTTTTTCACTGGGGGTTCGATCCTCGCTTCGGAGGAGACGCCCTTCATATAGACCGGTAGCTCATGTTTGAGAAGCCGGCCGATACGCGAATTGAATGGTTTTGGTTCTCCTTGAGGCTCAGACCCTGCAAGAAACTGTTCGATGCTGAATGCCACCTCCTTGCCCTGGGCGGCCGACCTGATGGCAAGTTTGGTTGTCCGGTTAACGTTCCCTATCGCAAAGACATTCGGGATGTTGGTTTGATGGCTCTGCTTGTCTACTGCCACCTGCCTGCCATTGTTTGCCAGTCCCCACTCACCAATCTCCCTGGTAAGATCTCCGGTGGCTACCACCACGGCATCGTAGTCCTTCACCATCCTATCAAACCCGGCCCTGTCCACCGTGGTGTCCGGATGGTATTCAACGCCGGAACCCAGTATGATACCGGTCTCCCTGTCGAGCACCTGCCTGCTGAGCTTCTTTTGGTCGATCGCATACCTCAGGGCACCTCCCGGCAGCGGGTTACTGTCGAACAGCGTGCTTGAAAATCCCTTTCCCTGCAGGAACCATACAGCCGACAGTCCGGCAATGCCCGCTCCAATGACGGCAACCCTGCCCGCTTGCGGCGGTGCCTTTTTTAACTCAATTTTGCCTTCATCACCGGCGAAACGTTTGAGCAGGCATACTGATACGGGCTGGTCAACACCCTTGCGGTGGCATGCCCCTTCGCAGGGGGCGGGACATATCCTGCCAAGCACTGAGGGCATTGCAATATCTTTCAACACCGTTTCCAGCGCCTTGTCTGCATTACCCGCTGCAATAAACCGGTTCATGAGGGGGATATCCATGTTCGCGGGACACGCAATGCGGCACGGTGCTTCACAGTCGCCTGCATGCTCGGATAGCAGCAGCTCTACGGCGGTTTTTCTTGCCAGCTCAAGCTCCTCACTGTTGGTTGTTATGTCCATTCCACAGGCAACAACAGCAGAGCAGGATGGGATATACGCAGAGGAGCCTTTGTCTTTTACCACGCAAACCATACAAGAGGCAAAATGTCCTGCATCGCTGTTATGACACATGGCAGGTATTTCAATGCCCACACGTGCAGCTGCCTCAAGCACCGTCATCCCTTTTGTTGCGCTGACTTCCCGGTTGTTGATCCTGAGTTTAACCATTGCTCATTGTACCTTTACAGCACCAGTCGGACAGGCTTCCCTGCAGATATCGCACCTGGTGCATTCTTTGTGGTCTATTTCATGTTTTTCGTGCGGACTGAAGGGTATGGCGGCGACGGGGCACTTCTGTGCGCATATTGTGCATCCGATGCATTCGTTGTCGACATAATAGGTTATAAGCTCCTTGCATTTGCCCGTTGGACATCTGCCTTCGAGGTGTGCCTCATATTCGTCGCGGAAATACCTGATGGTTGACAGCACCGGGTTGGGGGCCGTCTTGCCAAGGCCGCAGAGGCTTCCCGCCCTGACCTGCATGGCAAGGGTTTCAAGCTCTTCCAGCTCACCTCTTTTTGCTGTTCCGCTGCACATCCTGTCGAGTATGTTCAGCATCCTGCGGGTGCCGACCCTGCAAAAGGTGCATTTGCCGCATGATTCGGACTGGGTGAATGAGAGGAAGTACCTTGCCATATCCACCATGCAGTCGCCGCTGTCAAGCACCACCAGTCCGCCGCTGCCCATCATTGCGCCTGCGTCAAGCAACGATTCGAAATCGACCGGTGTACCGGACAGGTAATGTGGGACACAGCCACCTGAGGGTCCGCCTATCTGTACTGCCTTGAACTGCCTGTCGCCGGCAATGCCGCCTCCTATTTCTTCGACGATCTCCCTGATGGTAATTCCCATAGGCACTTCTATCAGTCCGCCGCGCCTTATCTTCCCTGCAAGGGCGAATACCTTCGTTCCCCTGCTTTTATTGGTGCCGGCTGATGCAAACTGTTTCGCCCCCTTGTCCATTATATACGGCACCATGGCAAATGTCTCGGTGTTGTTGATCAGGGTCGGCCTGCCCCATAACCCTTGTTCGGCAGGGTAGGGAGGCCGGATTCTGGGGAACCCCCTCTTTCCCTCTATTGATTCGATGAGTGCCGTCTCCTCGCCACACACAAAAGCCCCCGCTCCCTCCCTGATCCTTATATGGAAGCTAAAACTGCTGTCGAGGATGTTGTCTCCCAGCAACCCCCTGGCAATGCACATATCGATTGCCTGCCTGATCCGTCTGACGGCCAGCGGGTATTCAGCCCTGATGTAGCATATCCCTTCTGATGTTCCGATGGCTTTTGCTGCGATGGTCATGCCCTCAATGATCCTGAATGGGTATGATTCGAGCAGCATCCTGTCCATGAACGCCCCCGGGTCACCCTCATCGCCGTTGCATATGAGCATTTTGTCTTCGCCGGGTTGTGAGGCAGCCACTTCCCATTTCTTACCTGTGGGGAATCCGGCGCCACCCCTTCCACGCAGTCCGCTTTCAGCAACCTCTTTGATCACTTCGCCTGACTCCATGCCAAGTGCCCGTTTCAGTCCGCCATACCCGCCACGGTCAATATAGTCGTCCAGATCGAGCGGGTCGAGCACACCTCTGTGCTCTGTGGCTATGGGTATCTGGTTGCCGAGGAATGAGGCCACGTGCTTTTCCCGCACATCGATCGAGTAGCGTTCAATGCCTTCCCAGTCGTCGTCGGTCTGTATTGTCTCTGCAATTCGTGTTATCCCGTTTCTGATGCGTGTCAGCAATCCGGGAGGTGCAAAATGTGACCTGACTATCGACTTGATATCTGCCGGCGATACTTTTGCATAGAGTTTCGATTGTTCGGTGCCCCCGTTGCCTGTTACAACTTCAAGCAAAGGCACCTGGTGGCACATACCCACGCAGCCGACCTGCTTTATGTTCACGTTTATACGGTCGCGTGCAACCACTGCATCGACAGCATCCTTGATGTCGCTGCTGCCACTGGCAATGCAGCATGAGCCCAGTCCGACCCTGATCTCCCCCTGGAGTTCTCCCCCCGGCAGGATGACACCCTTTTTTTTCTTTTTCTTACCGTCACGGCTGAGGAAATCCTTAAGCACACCTGCAGAACTGTTGGCTGTAACGTGTCCGTAGGTCGTATCATCGATCTGGACGACCGGGGCCAGGGTACAGCACCCAAGGCAGGCCACCTTTTCGAGTGTAAACAGCCTCTTGTCGTCGGTCGACCTCCCGGGCGCCAGTTTCATCTCCCTTGCCATGGCATCATGCACCAGCGTGGCACCTTTTACATGGCAGGCCGTGCCGGTGCAGACCTTGACGATGTGTTTGCCGGCAGGCTCAAACCTGAACTGGGTGTAGAAGCTCGCAACGCCCGTAATTTCGGCCGGTGTAATGCTGGTGGTATCGCACACCCTCATAAGCGCTTCCCGCGGAAGGTAGTTATACCTGTCCTGTATCGCCTGAAGAACCTGTATTACGGAGCTCTTGTCCTTCCCCGAAAGGGCAATTACCTCGTCAACATCTTTCTGTATCTTGCCTGGCTGCACTTTCATTGTTTTGATCTTCAAATCCCTATGCAATAAAGGTGTTTCTCACCCCTGATGTAAATCCTGCCATCGGCAAAGGCGGGTGTTGTATAGACCTCTTCGCCAAGGGCGTTCTTACCTATAAGGATTGGTTCACTGCCTGTTTCAAATATGTATGTGTTGCCACTGGTGTCGGTAACATAGACCCTGTTCCCGGCAACCATTGGTGATGAATAAAAAATGTCATCGGTATCGTATTCCCATAGCAGTTCACCTGTCTTTGCATCCAGGCAGGCAAGCACGGCATAGGTTGTTGCTATGAAAACATATCCGTTACCATAAACGGGACTCGCCACCTCGGGCAGGTAGAAGTTATCCTGCCATACAACCGCTCCCGATGCAGGGTCTATGGCCACCATGGTCGCATATTCGTTTGCTGCATAGACCAGTCCGCCTCCAAACCCTGGAGAGGGACCTACCTCGCCAGACATTGCGTTTACCGTCCAGAGCTCCCCGCCCGTTTTAATGTCATATCCGGCAACAATGGGATTGCCTTTTACCACGAGCTGGTAGTTGCCGTCCACATCAGCCAGGATAGGGGAGGCCCAGGAGATATCGGAGTCCCTGGTTATATCCCAGATTGTTTCACCGGTATGTACATTAAGGCACAAGATCCTGCCCCGGTTACGATCGTCATACTGTACAAACAGCTTTTCTTTGTGCGACACCAGGGAGGATGAGTGCCCGTAATGGTTGTCAGGAACTCCCAGGTTCCTTGCCCACATCCGGTTGCCATCCATATCAAGGGCGATTATATCGCCCGTGCCAAAAATTGCATAGACACCGATCCCGTCGGTGGTGGCTGACGGTGCACCCAGTCCGGTATCGGGAGTAGTTTCCGGCGGTGTTGCAGGTGACCCTGGGATATTAGCAGCCGAAGCCTCCCAAAGGAGATCGCCGGTATGCCTGTCAAAGCAAAATACTTTTCTTTCCCGCTCGCTGGCACCGGTAACAAACAGTCTGTCGCCCCAGGTCACTGGTGAACTATAGGCGTGAAGGGGTATGGGCACTTTCCAGATGATGTTCTTACCTGATGCTCCATCCCATTCCAGTGGAAGGTTTTCGTGGTATACCACTCCCTGGCTCCACGGACCCCTTATTGCATTATGGTTTTGCCTGATGGTGGTTTGATCCGGAAATGATGGTTTGAGTGGTTCGGCCGGCTCGTCTGGCTTTGGATCAGGCCTGCCTGGTTCTGCAGGCGTATCTGCTGGCTGCCTGTCTGGCTCTTCGCCGGTGGCAGGGGTATCGGGGATTGGGACAGGTGTGTCTTCAGCCGGAGGCGCTTCGGGATCGGTTATGGTGATCCGTTCAACCTGTTCTTCTGCCTTTTCGGGATAGGCTATGTCAGCCAGGTAGCGTTCAATGGGGTCTGAAACGGTCAGTGATGCTGCCAGCGCCAGAATTACAAGGATGGCGGTGCCGCCCATTATCCATCTTCGTGACAGTACCCTGCCGGTAAGCTCAGCGGTTTCTTCTTCTCCTGGTGGTTCTTCTATCCTGGCGATGAGTGCAAAATAGATCCTGAGGGCTGCCACAAGGATGATGGCGGCAAAGAGGAGCAGGAATCCGCCTGTTCTGACCTGCCACAGGCTTGTGAAATAGGCCTTCCTTGCAAGCAAGTCGAACTGCCTGATCTCGTTTTTGAGTTGCTCATTGCCAGGTTCCATTGCCAGTCTTTCCACAAGGGTTTCGAGGACCTGGCTATCGAGCGGGTCGGCCGAACGCATCTGCAGGAAATGCAGCAGCAACAGGAGGCTTATCAGCAGGCAAAACGCACCTGCCACCATGGCCGTCTGTTTCGCAATCTTAATTTTATCACTGAGGTTCATTATATTAAATCCATTCTAATTCTTAACTTATCCATTTCACTGCCGGATCAGGCATCCTGTTTTTGTACCGGACAGTACCTGATGCAGCGACCACAGCTGTAACAGTCGCCCCTGTTTGGTTCATAATCGGTTCTTCTCCTTACAACATACTGCGACACCAGGAACAGTCCGGCTACCAACCCGATAAACGCCCCTGCATACCTTGTTCCCGTGCGGAAGGTTGCCTGGATCTCACCGGCCGATACTACAAGCTCTTCCAGGGTGCGGTCTGATGCCAGGAATGTCTGCACATCAAGGTTGTCGGGATCATTAATGATCGCTGGTTCCTCTATGAGGAGGTGTGCAAGATACACGTCAGGATGCGCTTTTGCAAGGAAAACATGTGCAGACGACAGGGTGAGTCCGCCAACCAGCACGAGCAGCGGTATCAATGCAGCATAGAGCAGGAATTTGCCTGAGCGGCCTTTCATGTCATCCATGAGTTTCCCGGTCGTCGGCTTTTCTATGGCCCCAAATGGACACGAGCCGGAGCAGAGCTTACATTGTATGCATTGTGCAGGTGTTATGGAGAGGTGGTATTTTGAGAACATTGATGTGACTTTAAGGAGTGCGCCGTACGGACAAACAAACCTGCAATAGGGTCTTGCCACGAACATGCCGATGAGCAGGAAGGATATTCCAAGGATTACCAGGTGAAATTCTGCACCCATCCTGAATATGCCTACGAACGGGTCGTAACGGCATATAATGAAGTCTGTGCCGGTTGCTGCGTAAAGGACAGCCAGGGCCAGATAGACAAACGGGAATATTCCCAGTGATCTTTGTATCCACACAGGCACCCTGACCGGATTGATTACCACAAGGTCCTGTATCACGCCCAGTGGACAAGCGGAGGCACAGAACACCCTGCCGAATGCAAGACTGAAGGCCAGCGGCAGCATAAAAAATGCTATTACTGTATAGGATACCGCATATGACGGGTCGGAAAAAGACAGTGCCATATTCTGCAGAGAACCTACGGCGCAGATACAACCCCCTTTCCAGAAACCGAAATAGAGCAGGGCCAGTACCGACAGCCAGAGAATCCACTGCCGGGAGCGTTTCCTGATCACCAGCCACGAAGTGAGCAGCATAAAACCGAGCAGCACCATTACGTCGACATATTCGAGGGCTAAAGTCCGGGGTTCGGGAGCAGCAACTTCGGGATATTCATAACCCGACTCAAACTCCGGAGCCGGAAAACGTTGCTGGGCATGGCTTTGATCTGTTATTGCTATTGCCAGGAGCAGCAGGACGGGTAATATGATGGTTATATGCTTCAACGGACGCTCTTTTGGTTTCTGACCGGGTATTGTTCTGTTTCGTTATTATGCTTAGGTTTCTCCCCCGTCGCTGGTAAAGTCACCCTTCATCAGATAGGGACCGGAAGCCTTCACCCTGCTTATGGCATCGGAAGGGCAGGCCCTTGCTATGGCACATTCATTGCAGTTGACGCAAAGATGGTGCATAACCTGGAGGTGCAACGAACCGTTGCCAAAAGCTGAGCACCCCTCTGCACATTTGGCACATCCGATACAAAGGTCTTCGTTTATTTTGTATTCATAGTAGGGTTCTTCGATGAATTTTCTCTCTATTGCAGCAGTCGGACAAAGCTGGTTTTCGGCAGCTGTACTGCGGGCTGAATGTCCGGGTATGAGGTATCCGCCGCAGAGGTCACAGTATCCGCACAATTCATAGGCGTGAACACATTTAACTGCTGAAGGGTTGAGTACACAGTGGGTTGCACATCGTCCGCACCAACTGCATTTGAACGGATCTATCTGCCATACCCACTGTTCTTTCGTGGAATTCCTGAATGCGAGTCCGCCAACCCCCCCAAGCGACAATACCATACCAAAACGCATGCTGCTTATAATGAATTCTCTTCTGCTTTTTGTTTTTTTTCGTTCCATTATTCAAAGGGTTTGTCAATTGATATCAATACTGCCCGTGTTCCTTGCTTCCTCTGCTTTGTCAAGTGAACAGTTGCGGAGCAGGTTGCAATCGCTGCAGGATATTTTGGCCGGACAGCTTGTTGATGGTGCCTTTTGGGCGTTTTTCAGGGTTGCTGCCGCAACAACGCCAAGCACACCGAAAAGGGTGTACCTGCCTGCAGCTGTCAGAAAATCTCTTCGTTGCATCATGATCATATGGGTTCAAAAATCCTTATCATGTTCCTGTCAAAGTCGAGGACAAGCACGTTTCCGTCATCATCGGCCGCCACCGCGGGTGCTCTTGTCCCCCCTGCAAATGCTTCGGGTGGCGCAACCACCGATTCGGTTTCACCTGATTCCCTCATCACTTTAATCCTGATAATCCCTTTTTCACTGGTTACAAATCTTCCATCCGGAAGAAAGGTGAAATGAACAGGATTGCAGCATCCGCTGAACCCATCAATTCCGAAGGATGTCCTCTGAATATAGGACCGCAGTCTGCCGGAAGCGGTATAATTCTGCAGGGAGTGTATCCCGGGATTTGTGATCCACAATTCTTGTTCAGGGTTAACGGCAAGACTGAAATGACCGCCAGGCACAATGAATCCATGAAACTCAGACACCCCCGATTCACCCCTGAATACACCTGTACGCTCCAGGTCCCGGTTAAAAACAAGGATTCTCCGGCCGGCAGCATCTGCAGCGTAAACGTTGTCATCCAGAATTGCCACAGATGTGATGCTCGTTTCTTCCGGAAGCAATTCTGATTCGGCAACTTTGTCTCCTTTATTGTCCAGCATGATCAGGTGGTTTGTCATCCCCGCAACAATCCATCCCTCCCCATCCACTGCAAGTGATGCAGGTTCAGCGGGGAAGGCCCTCCTGAACAGACGCACCCAGTCGCTTCCGATCACCTGCAGTTCATTGTCTGCGGCAAGGTAGATTTTCCCATCAGCATATGTTATCGCCTTCGGATTGTCTGTGTCAAGACCCACCTGTCTTACCTCTTGCCAGCGCACCATTTCAGGGTCGACTGAGCGGAACGCATCAACATCATATGCAAAAGGGTTGGCCGGCCTCCTGCCCGGAAGGGTGGAGACATGTTCAGCAACGATCACCGCGACGATGGCTGCTGTTGCAACCAAAACGATCGTTATTATTGCCCGTTTGTTTTTCATCATCATCTTTTAAGGTCAATACAAATCATTGTTTGGTCATCCCGCAGGAGCATATAGCCATCAGCAATTGCCAACGGTGCCCAGGCATCATGTCCGTCTTCAATAAGCCTCTTGCTGTCCAGCAGACGAAACGCCCGCAGGTTCTTTTCTATGATATGGAGGGTGCCGTCGTCATCAAGCAGGTAGAACTTGTCATCTGCAAGAATAAAGGGTCCCAGTCCAAACCTTGCGGTCGAACCGCTGGTCCACACGAAAGAAGTGATCTCATCAGGGTCAGCACAGACGAATTGATTCCTGTATGCCCGTGCATCCTTTGGGAGCACCCCGAAAAGATGTCCGTCGACATACACCGGTGTCTGCTGTTCACTCGACAAACCCTCTCCCGGCCTGAATGTACTGAGTATTTCAGGCTCGATGGTTCCGTTGCGGTTGTGCAGCTGCAGCATCATGCTTCCTGCTCCGTATCCGGCGGTTAGGAAAATCCTGCCGTCGGGGAGGCAAACAGGGGAGGCGGCCAGGACACGGTGGTTCCATTCGGGTACTTCCCACAGCACCTCTCCTGCCTGTGGTCCGCCGGCAGCAACCCCCACGGCACCACCTACCGCACTGTAAACGTACATTTTGATGCCCTCATAGGTGAACGGGATGATCGATGAGTGTGACATCTCCCAGCCGTTCGGATTGGGTACTTCCCATAATATGTCGCCGGTGGCTGCATCGACACCGATCATCAGTGCATCGCCGCCGGGTGCGATCACCGCTACGCCATCGTCAAGCAAAGGGCACTGTCCGGTATACCACAGAGGTATTTCAGCATTCCATTCCCGTTCAAGGTCAATGCCCCACAACAGGTCGCCCGTAAGCCGGTCAACACACATAACGTGTCCGCGCGGCCCTATTGTGAGGATGAACTCATCAGATATTGCCGGAACCGTGCGCGACATACCGTGGTTCCTCCTGATATGCACGTTGTACCATCTTCGCCACTGCTCCTCACCGGTTTCGAGCGAAAACACCCTCAGCATATCTGCCCGTTGCTCCTCATCATAATCAAGCAGGTACACAAGTCCCTCGAATATCGCCGGACCGGCATGCCCCTCTCCGAGCTCCACCGACCAGAGTATTTCCGTGCCTCCCTGGGAAAAGTCGTCTATAAGGGGCACCCTGTTGTGGTATATGTTGTCGAAATGCTCACCCCTGAACCTTGGCCAGCTTTCAATGCCTGCGGAGACGGCAGGTCTCATCTCTTCAAAATGGGCTCCTATGGCAATCATCTCTCCGGCATCGGATTCACTCCCTGTGTACCCGTCGGCCCCGGGAAGGGAAGGACCCAATGCAGTCCACGGATTGTACAGCAGCCACCAGCCAACAGCCAGCAGTCCACCAACAAAAACAACAACCGGCAGGTGACGTAGATATTTATATGCAAATTCCCGCATAAATCCTTTGTTTTGCGCAACCGGGTTTGTGTTCCATGAACATTATATTGAAATGAGGCCGCTACAGGTTCCGGTACCTTATGGTGCAGGCGGTTGCCTGTGGACCGTGATTTGTGGTTGACGGTTTTTACCGTTGTGGTTGACGGTTTTCTGTGTTCCTCCTGCTAATTGTCAGCGACTGATATTAAACGCCATCAGGGCATTTCCACGTCTTACATAAAGGACTCCCGCGTCAATCACCAGATGTGCCCAATGCTGTCCCGAACCAAGCGTGATGTCTGTCTGTCCCCTGATATCAAGGCTTTCAGGTGATGGATCCACAAGCGCCAGCTGTCCCCTTTCCGTATAGCAGTAAAGGCGGCCGTCGGCATAGATAACCGTTCCCTTGTCAATGTCACGGGTACGGTAGATCCTGTCGCCCGTTTCCCAGTCAATGCAAAACCAGAACCGGTTATTCTGCCCGGAACCGTAGATATATCCATCAACGAGGACAGCTCCCCCCATCTGGTTGTCAAGTTCGCGGCTGGTCCACTCAGCACCGGCCAGGTTGCCTGTCGGGTCAAGCTTGAGTTTGACACCCCCCCTTCCGTATCCGCTAAAGGCAAAGATGCTTCCCTCATGATATATGGGTGTGTTTGGATGAACGTCCCACCTGTTCTCATGGTTGTATTTCCAGAGAACCCTTCCGGAATCGGCATGGAGTGCAACGATATGGTCCTTCATATGCGTTATAAGCAGATTTTGTCCGAAGTGACTGACAAGCAGTGGTGAGCAATAGGCCGATACTTCGCCCGTGCCCTCGCTCGACCATATGATCTCGCCATTATGTCGGTTAAGGGCAACAATGTTGTGCTTTCTCCCACCCGGTGCACAGTATATCCTGTCGCCGTCTACCAGCAGGTTTTCCGTCAGTCCCCACCGTATGTTCCTGCCGTCAAGGTCATTGAACAGGTCGAGCTGCCAGACTGTCCTGCCAGTGCTTGCATCCAGGCAAACCAACCGTCCCATGCTGCTTACAATGTATATCATGCCATCAACCACGGCGGGCGTGTTGCGGCTTCCCGGATACCCTTCGCCAGGGAACTCCGGTCCGTATGGGAATTTGTTCTCCAGGTTACCGTTGGCATTAAGTACGTATATATAACCGGTACCCTCTTCCATACCGGAGATGTATATCCTGCCTTCAGACATGGTGGGGGATGAGAATCCTGCACCAAGTTGTTCAAACGCCCATAGCATTTCCGGTCCACCGACCGGCCATTCCTGCAGCAATCCCGTTTCCTGATAGATGCCCTGTCTGCCGGTCCCCCTCCAGTTCCCGACCATCTGGGCGGTAACTGTTGTCAGTGTGGCGATTAGAATAAAAAATCCAAATACAGTCTTTTTCATTTTGGTGATTATCGTCTTTGTTCCTATTGAAAACCGCAAACAGATCAGGCTGTTGTTATCTTGCTATGATGCTGCCTGATCACTTATATCATATGCCATCAGCGCATTGCCGTGCCTGACGTAAAGAATTCCATTGTCAATCACCAGGTGGGCCCAGTGTTGTGCCGATCCCAGCGTTACCTCTGTTTGTCCCCTGATGATGAAATCATCCGGACCAGGCTCCAGCAGTGCCAGTTCTCCTCTTTCGGTATAGCAGTAGAGGCGGCCGTCGGCCCAGATAACTGTTCCCTTGCCAAGATCGCGCGAACTGTAAACGGTCTTGCCGGTATCCCAGTCGACACAAAACCAGAACCTGTTCCGGTCGCCCGACCCGTAGATATACCCGTCAACCAGGACAGTGCCTCCAAGCTGGGTATCAAGGTCTTCATTGAACCAAACCTCACCCACATCGTCGCCCGCATGGTTCAGTCGTATCCTGGCGCCCCCCATCCCGTATCCGCTGAATGCATAAATATAGCCGTCGTGATATATGGGGGTATTGGGATGTATGTTCCTGAAATTGGCATGGGGATGGGTCCACAGTGTCTCGCCGCTGCTTGCGTCAACACCAACAATTTCTC
>PWKN01000136.1 GCA_003559735.1 Bacteroidales bacterium
AAGTGGTATCCGGCTGATGTCCCGGGGTGCATCCATACCGACCTGTTGAAGAATAAGCTGATCCCTGATCCCTTTTATGGCTGTAATGAGCATGAACTGCAATGGATCGGAGAACGCAACTGGACGTACAGAAAGGTGTTTCATGTCGACAGGCAGATCCTGAAAAAGCAACATGTGTTGCTGGTGTTCGACGGACTCGATACATTTGTCAGTGTGTATGTCAACGGCAAAAAGCTCCTGTATGCCAGGAATATGTTCAGAAAATGGGAGATCGATTGCAAAGACTATCTGCAACACGGCGACAACCTCCTGGAGCTGGTATTTGAATCAGCCCTGAACAACTATCAAAAAGCGTCGGAGGAGCTTGAATACCCACTGCCGGGAGGCAAATGGGTGCTGGCCAGGAAAGCCGCTTATCATTTTGGGTGGGACTGGGGACCTTGTTTTATCACTGCCGGCATATGGCAACCGGTATACCTGAAATGCTGGGATAACCTGCGGCTGACCGACCTGCAACTCTTTACCCGGAACATTTCAGACCAGCAGGCGACGATCAGGATGCAAATCTCGTTTCAGTCTGACAGCAAAGAAAATGCCTCCGTAAGGGTCATCAACAAGAGCAATGGGGAACTGTTCACCGAACAGGATTTTCAGATAGACCCTTCGGCAGAAATGGTTGAACTGGAGTTCCAGGTGGCCGATCCCGTGTTATGGTGGACAAACGATCTGGGCGAACCTTACCTGTACGATTTTCAGATAGAGATTGCCACGGGATCCGGACAATTGTTCAACAGGCAAATTGCCTTCGGCATTCGAACGATCCAGCTTGAAAGGAAAAAGGACACTGTTGGGGAGTCATTCCGTTTTCTGCTGAACGGGGTCCCCCTGTTCATTAAGGGGGCAAATTACATACCGCAACACAGCTTTGTTACCGAAACGGATGATGAGGCATACGAAAAAATCACCGGCGATGCCCTCAGGTCAAACATGAACATGCTCAGGGTATGGGGTGGCGGCATTTATGAAAAGGACATTTTTTATGCGCTTTGCGACAGGAAAGGATTGCTGGTATGGCAGGACTTTATGTTTGCCTGTGCCATGTACCCGGGAGATGATGCATTTGCAGAAAATGTAGCGCAGGAGGTGAGGGAGCAGATAAAACGGCTCAGGAACCATCCCTGTATTGCCTTGTGGTGCGGGAACAACGAGGTGGATGAAGCCTGGCATAACTGGCAATGGCAGGAAACAATGAATATCTCAGAAAAAGACTGCGATGCAATCTGGTCAGCCTACCAGCGTATCTTCCACCAGTTAATCCCCGGACTTGTGGCGAAACTTGATCCTGACCGCCAGTATTTGTCCAGCTCGCCGGTACATGGATGGGGACATGAGGAAAGCATGACAGAGGGAGATGCACATTACTGGGGCGTGTGGTGGGGATTGAAACCGGTCGAAAACTACATCGAGAAAGTCCCCCGCTTTATGTCGGAGTTTGGATTGCAGGCAATGCCTACCCTTTCTACCATACGCCAGTTTCAGGATGAGGACCAGGACACCCTTTTTTCAAAACCGCTGCAGTGTCACCAGAAGCATCCTACCGGTTATGAATCGATCCAGAATTACCTTGACAGGGAATTCCTTGAGCCGGAAAAGCTGGAAGACTACATTTATATGAGCCAGTTAATGCAGATGAAAGGGATCGGCCTTGCCATTGAAGTCCACCGAACCGCAATACCCCGCTGTATGGGGTCACTGTACTGGCAGCTAAACGATTGCTGGCCGGTAACCAGCTGGTCCGCTATTGATGCCAATGGCAACTGGAAGGCACTGCAATATGCTGTGCGGAACCTGTTTGACGACGTCATGGTATCGTTGATCGAGTATGACGGGCGTGTTACCATGAGTGTCGTATCCGGACTCTTAAAGGATGCAGACGGGGTGGTTGAATGCAGCCTGGTGGATTTTAATAATGACCGGATAAGTCTTTTTGGAGAAAAAATGACAATCCGGGCCGGAAAGGCATGCCAGGTGATTGTACTTGATGCCGGCAAACTCCGGGCAGAGAACGATCTGTCGCGTATGCTCATAGAGGGTGTGTTTGAAACATCAGATGGCAAACGGTATGTGAACCAAAAGTTTCTCGAACCTTACGGTAAACTGAATCTCCCACCTGCAAAAGTGAAATGGAAGGTAAGAAAGGCAGAAGGGGGATGCACAATAGAGGTCAGTGCCAATGCCTTTACAGGACACCTGCAGCTTTACCTTGCACATGCACATGCATGGTTCGGTGAAAACTTTTTTCACCTGTGGGCTGGTGATGAAAAGAGCGTGTTTTGCCAGACCGGCCTGTCGCCTGATGCAGTTGAACAAGAATTGCGCTTATATCATATGAACATTCACCAAAAAACAGAAAAATGAAAATAGCAAAAAAAATCTTTACACTGGCTGGCTTTTTGCTGGTAATGGTTGCGTGTGAAGCACCGATCGATATTGATGAACCCGCAGCCTATATCAATCCGTTTATCGGTACGGATGGTCACGGACATACATATCCAGGGGCAACCATGCCTTTTGGTATGGTACAGCTTAGTCCCGATACACGCCTGGTAGGCTGGGATGCTGCATCGGGATACCACTATTCCGATTCTGTGATCTATGGCTTTTCACACACAGCGCTCAACGGGACAGGTGTGGGTGACTACAACGACATACTGGTGATGCCGGTTGTCGGAGAACCGGTATTTCTGAATACCGGCTACAGATCTCCTTTCCGTAAGGAGAATGAACACGCAGAGGCCGGTTATTATTCCGTTTTTCTTGACAAGCCTGGCGTGAAGGCGGAGCTGACTGCCAGTACCCGTGTCGGATATCACCGGTATACATTTCCTGAAAGCCAGGAGGCAAACCTGATTATTGATCTCGAACACCGCGACAGGGTGGTGGAATCGTGGATCGAGTTTGTCAGCGATACTGAGATCAGGGGATTACGGCGTTCGACCAACTGGGCTGAAGACCTGGTGTGGTATTTTCATATGGAGTTCAGCAAACCTTTTGAACGCAAAGGGATTGCGGTCGACAACGAGCTCCGGAATGACCTGTTATATGCAGATGGAACAAACATCAAGGCTTTTGTAGGGTTCAACACCGAAGAAAACGAACAGATTGAAGTCAAGGTAGCACTCTCTGCCGTAGATGCCGATGGTGCTTACAAGAACATGCAGGCAGAAATACCGGGATGGGGTTTCGGGGAAGTCAGGCAAAATGCATTCGATGCCTGGAACAAAGAGTTGGATCGTATCCGCGTAAAAGGTGGTTCCGAAGAACAGATGATCACTTTTTATACCGCCATGTACCATGCATTCCTTCAGCCAAATACATTTTTTGATGTGGATGGAAGATACAGGGGCATGGACCGAAATATACATGTAATTGAAGATTTTGACAACTACACCATATTCTCCCTATGGGATACCTACCGGACCTGGCATCCGCTGATGACCATCATTGACACCAAACGTACAGTTGATTATATCAGGGTGATGCTTGATATGTATGAAAAAGGCGGATTGCTGCCTATATGGGAGCTTGCTGCGAATGAAACCTATACCATGATCGGCAATCATGCCATTTCTGTCATCGTTGATGCTTATATGAAGGGTATTCGCGACTTCGATGAGGAGAAAGCAATGGAGGCGATGATCCATAGTGCCACCCGCGATCACTTCGGACTCGATGTGTACAGGCAGTATGGCCATGTTCCCGGCGATATGGAACATGAATCAATATCAAAAACACTCGAATATGCCTACAACGACTGGTGTATTGCCGTGATGGCAAGAGAAATGGGTATGGAAGACACTTACCGGGAGTACATACACCGGGCACAGTTTTACAAAAATATTTTTGACCCCTCGACAAACTTTATGCGACCAAGGGTCAATGGCGGATGGCTCACCCCTTTTGATCCCACTACTGTCGACTGGCATTTCACAGAAGCCAACGACTGGCATTACAATTTTTACGTACCCCAGGATATTACCGGTCTGTATACATTACACGGCGGAAAAGAAGAATTTGCTGACATGGTCGTTGAGCTGTTTGAGACCGAAGATAAGATCACAGGACGTGACATGAAAGACATCACCGGACTGATCGGTCAGTATGCACAGGGCAACGAGCCCAGCCACCATATGGCCTACCTGCATAACTATGTCAATCAGCCGTGGAAGACCCAATACCGTGTACGTCAGATTATGGATACGCTTTACTCACATTTGCCCGACGGACTAAGTGGTAATGAGGACTGCGGACAAATGTCGGCGTGGCTGATCATGAGTGCAATGGGATTTTACCCGGTAACCCCCGGTCTCCCCGAGTACATAATCGGCACACCCTGGTTTCCGGAGATGGAGATCAACCTGGAAAACGGAAATGTGTTTAAGATCACTGCAAATAATGTATCAGAACGCAACTTCTACATCCAGTCGGCCGAACTGAATGGCCAGCCGCATACCAAATCGTATATCACCCATGAAGCGATCATGCAGGGGGGACACCTGCACTTTGAAATGGGTCGCAGGCCAAATAAAGAATGGGGAAGCAGTGACGGGGATATTCCCGTAACGCACATTACGGATGAACCCTTGCTGCCGGTTCCTTATTTCGAGGCAGAAGACGTGCGGATCAAGGATGAACTGGAAGTCACCATCGGAAAGATCGTACCGGGAAGTGAGATCTATTATACCTTTGATGGCAGCATTCCGGACCGTAATGCATACCGGTATACCGAGCCGGTCATACTGACCGGGACAACCACGATGAAAGCGGTAACCTATAAAGAAGGTTATGGATACAGCTATCCTGTGCGGGCTGCGTTCGCAAAAATGGACCTGGACAAATCGATCGAGATTAGGGCAACACCCCATCCCGATTATGATGGTGGCGGTCCGGAATCGCTCATTGATGGCGTAAGAGGGGCGATTAACTGGCGCCTGGGCGGATGGCATGGCTACCAGGGTACCGACTTTGAGGCAGTGGTAGACCTCGGCAGCATCCAGCATATCATCTATGTGGGTGCCGGCTTCTTACAGGAAATCAGGGCATGGATCTGGATGCCGGTTGATGTTGCCTTTTATGTATCAGACGATGGAGAAACATTCGAAAAGGTAGCCAGCCTGGAGACCACCGTTCCATATGATGATTATGACATCTATAAAAAGGATAAGGGGAGTCCGGTCAACACCTCTGGACGTTACGTAAAGGTAAAGGCCACCAACTTTGGTGTCATCCCTGACTGGCACCTCGGAGCGGGGGGTGATGCCTATATATTCATTGATGAGATCATCATTGAATAAAAATGCATGGATTGCCGGCCAAACAGGGTCCGGCATCGATACACACTGTGACGGATTTGCCGGACGCATCCCGCCCATCAACGGATGCGTCCGGCACTGGGTACAGAATGATCACCAAATCCTTGTTTGTTTTCACACGGATAAATAAAGGCGGAAAAAAAATTGCAGATTTCACAGGAATCGATTAGGTTTGTGAACGGTTTATCATAACAAACCAATACCACGCCTATGGATGAGATGCAGACAATTGCCATTGATGCAGACCACATTGCCATCTGGTCTTTCATCGGATACCTTTTACTGATCATATTTATTGGCATTTATGCCGCCCGGTTCTCGTCAAAGGGAATTTCAAATTTTTTTATTGGTGGAAGGAAAATGGGCATGCTGGTGGTAGCCTTGTCGGCTGTTGTCAGCGGCAGAAGCGCCTGGCTGTTGCTGGGTGTGACCGGGATGGCCTTTGAGATTGGTTTTTCTGCATTGTGGGCAGTGCTGGGTTATACCATCGTTGAGTTTTTTCTCTTCTTCTTTTATGCCCCACGCATTCGTTGTTTTAGTGAGAAGAAGGACTGTATAACGGTGCCCGATTTTTTTGCGGAACGCTTTAACGATAAAACCGGATCATTGCGTGCTGTTGTTGTGGTGATCATTATTATTTTCATGATCGCCTACGTATCGGCACAATTTGTTGCCGGAGGAAAAGCCTTTGAATCAAGCTTTCATATTTCTGAACACCAGGGGATCCTGCTTACAACTGCCATTGTGTTGTTTTATACGATGGTAGGTGGCTTCCTGGCTGTGAGTCTCACGGACACCATCCAGGGAATGTTTATGGTAGTTGCCTTGCTCCTCTTGCCTGTTATTGCCATTATGCACCTCGGGGGTTTTGGGGCGTTCTTTTCACAGGCCGCAGCCCTGGATGATGGAAGCTTCTTTAGTCCGTTCGCTTTGGGTGTGGGCGCACTGATCGGGTTTTTGGGGATCGGACTCGGATCGCCCGGAAATCCGCATATCATCGCCAGGTACATGTCGATCAAGGATCCGGCAAAACTCAAGGCAGTTGCCATGGTGGGCACTTCGGCAAACGTGCTGATGGGACTTGGTGCAATAATTACCGGAATGGTTGGCAAAATCTATTTTCCTGATGCCTCCCTCCTGCCCGGGGCCGATCAGGAAAATATTTATCCTGTTATGGCAAGCCAGCACCTCCACCCGGTTTTGTTTGGTGTGGTGATTGCCAGCATTTTTGCCGCCATCATGTCAACAGCAGATTCACAGTTGCTGGTGGCTGCCTCATCGCTGGTCAGGGATATTTACGAAAAGTTGTTGCATCCCGGCAAGGATATTCCGCAGAAAAGACTCGTAATGCTGAGCCGGCTTGTTGTTGTATTGCTTGTCATTGTGGCTCTTGTGCTCGGGTTAATGGCGGAACAGCTGGTGTTCTGGCTGGTGTTGTTTGCCTGGGGCGGACTGGGTGCTGCGTTCGGACCTACATCGATCCTTGCACTGTTCTGGAAAGGCACGACGAAAACCGGCATCATGTCTGGTATGATCAGCGGGGCAGCAACCGTCATTCTCTGGATACAGGTGCCGTTCCTTAACGAACTCATGTATGAGCTGATCCCCGGGTTTGTTGTAGCCCTGATTGCCACCATCCTCGTGAGCAGGTGTACCAGGAAACCTGAAAATGCCACAGAACTGTATGAGGCGATGAAGGACAAATAACGCATGACTTCGTTGTAACGATCATTTCTTAGAATCCTTCCCGGAGGATTTATTCAACTTAAACACCCTCCTGGCCATTTCCTTTTTTTTGCCGTTCAATCTGCTATGCCTGCCATTGAATAAAAACATT
>PWKN01000079.1 GCA_003559735.1 Bacteroidales bacterium
ATAGGTGCCAACCGTATGTAGCTCAAGGTCATCAAACACGGCAATACCATCTGAATCCGTATTAACAGAAGTGGTGCCTTCATTAAAAGTGGTTCCGCTGACAGCTACCGTTACGCTCACATCAGCAACAGGGTTGCCATGCTGGTCTACAACCTTGGCAGAGGGCGGACCCTGGATGGGCTGATCGGCTGTGGTGGCCAAGGGCTGCCGCTCTATGCTCAAAGCAGTGGCAGCGCCAAAGGTCACATCAAAGTCCTCAGAGGTAACCGAGGTCAAACTACCAGAGGAGAACACCAAAGTATAGGTTCCAACCGTATGTAGCTCAAGGTCATCAAACACGGCAATACCATCTGAATCCGTATCAACAGAAAAAGTGCCTCCATCAAAAGTGGTGCCGCTGACAGCTACCGTTACGCTCACATCAGCAACAGGGTTACCACGCTGGTCAACAACCTTGGCAGAGGGCGGACCCTGGATGGGCTGATCGGCAGTGGTGGCCAAGGGCTGCTGCTCTATGCTCAATGCATCGGCAGCGCCAAAGGTCACATCAAAGTCCTCAGAGGTAACCGAGGTCAAACTACCAGAGGAGAACACCAAAGTATAGGTGCCAACCGTATGTAGCTCAAGGTCATCAAACACGGCAATACCATCTGAATCCGTATTAACAGAAGTGTTGCCTTCATTAAAAGTGGTGCCGCTGACAGCTACCGTTACGCTCACATCAGCAACAGGGTTACCATGCTGGTCAACAACCCTGGCAGAAGGCGGACCCTGGATGGTCTGATCGGCAGTGGTGGCCAGGGGCTGCTGCTCTATGCTCAATGCATCAGCAGCACCAGCAATAAAGGTAACCAGTGCAGTGCCCACACTAGCTCCTTGGTCATCCGCGCCCAGATAGCCCGTCACGGTAACCGTCCCGGCAACCGTAGAAGTCAAGGTCGCCACAGCCTTACCATTTACATCAGTCGACCACGGGCCACTGCTTAAGACACCAGAACCTGCCGTTACGGCAAAGAACACATCCTCTTCTGCAACAGGATCATCATTGGCATCCATGACCGTAATGGTGATCGTAGAGCTGGCAATGCCATCAGCTACAACACCCTCGGTCGGATCAGCAGCTATAGTCGATTTCTCAGCATCAGCCTCACCCGTCGTCTCAGTGGGACCCACATTATCTTCACCACCATGTCCGGGAGGCGGTGGTGGAGGATCACCATTAAGCGCCAAAACAATTGCGGGAACACTGATCATACAGAAAAACAGCATCACTCCAGCCAATCTGTTTTGTATGGTTGATATCTTGTTTGGTCGTTGTTTGATAGCAGAAGATGTGGTCATAGCCGGTATGGTTGCACTGTCAACAAAATAAGAAATTATCTTGAAAAAACAGGCCAGTAGTGGTATTTTAAGACCAATTGCTGATCTGATGAAACAAATGTAGGAGAAACAACAGGTATAAACAATTAGTGAAAATACCTAACTATTTATAAAAAACTACGTATTTATATGTATATTGGCCTGCAATATTCATGCTGGTCATTGAGGTCAGATGCAAGGCATCGAAGCCCGCCAGCATAATGTATTGTTGCTCTTCGGTTTCTTTTTATGATTAATTGGTAGTGACGGCTTTGTTCCATGTGATGAGTGCAGTAAAACCGGTTTTGGTTGATGGGTTTTCTATTAGTTTTGCGATCCGGACAAAACAGCGCTATCTGGATTACCAAAAAAAATACACTAATTTAAACCTTAATCAGATGATAAAAAAACACTTTTTGGTCCTGGTAATGACCGGCATTGCAGCCATTGCCAACGCAACCACGACTTATTATGTTTCTCCCGCAGGAGATAATGACAACACAGGCGGGGTTGATGACCCTTGGCGCACCATTCAGCATGCGATCGGTGAAGTTGATGACGGCGACATCATAGAGGTGGCTGCAGGCATCTATACCGAAACCCTCTCTGTCAATAAGTCGGTCACCATCAGGGGGGTGCGCAATGAAGGTGGCCGGACGATCATACAGCCACCTGATGGGACTCCACCTGACAAATACATTCACAATCGCAATGTAGTGTTTATTGGATCAAGGCGGAAACAGGGTGATCTGTTGAAGGGCGGCATCGAGGTTACCATCCGGGACCTTGAAGTTGATGGTAATGCCAATCAGTATTATCATACAGGGATCTATTCTGTTATTGGGAATGCAACCGTAAAAAATGTCCTTGTATACAACATATATTCAGAAAACAGCGATGTGTCAGGGATCCACATCGATAACGGGGGAGCAACGATCATAAACTGTGCAATCAGACAGATTGTCTCACGACACAATGATACTTTCCTGCCAGGAAAAAACGGTAATTCTGTTATCCTCAGTTCCGCCTGTGGGGTGCGCATTACCAATGCAAATGCAAGCATCTCTGGCACAGGGATCCATCAAATAGATAACGGCTTTCTTGTCCCAATAAAAGGTGATGAAGAATACAAGGTGGAAATTGATGCTTTTGGAATTAAAGCAACTTATAAGGAAGAGCTGGTACTGCACAACAACACCATTCACGATATTGTATCAGATCAGGGGGCATATGGTATCTATGCAGAGCCATTTAAGGATTTTAAAAAACCAGGAATCGAAACCACTACTGTACATATTTCGGAAAATGAAATATACAAAATTGCCAGCAGCCCGGTTGATCAAGATGAATTATATTATTCTTACGGGATCTTTCTGATGGATGGCAACGGGGTGAGGGTTGAAGAAAACAACATTCATACCGGACACACAACCCTTAAAGATGATCTGTATGGTCCGGTAATAGGGATGTTGGTTGATTATATGGGGGATGACAATTTGATCGCGGGCAATGAGCTGACAGGTTTGTTGGTCGGACTCCAATGCAGGAACAACACCCACATAAGGATAGAAGACAATACGTTTGAAGGCATATTTTTTGGAATGTTCGTAAACATTACGCTTCCTGGTGATAAAATGGACGATTTCGTTACGAAAGCGCTGCCCGCTGATATCCCTTTTGACGGGTATGACACAAAAGGTGCTCTGGCAGCACAGTCATTACTGTCAGAGCATCTGGCCAGATCTGTTTCTGGCGGGTATGACACAAAGGTGGCTTTGTTAATGCAGTCAATGCTGTCTCAGCATTTGCCTCGTTCTGCTTCTGGCGAATATGACACAAAAGGTCCTATAATAACCAATGCGAAATGGGAGATATACGGCAACCATATGACAGATGGTGGGTTTAACGCAATATATGCGTTGGTTCCCTTTTCTGGTAATGGGAAAATTGATCAGAACGTGGAGGTCATTGTTGAGGAAAACACGATAGAAGGGTTTGCGTATGCTTTTATGAGTTTTGTAAGTAACAGGATGGAAGCCGTTGTTTACAGGAACATTTTTAATGGCAACGGCTATGGTGTCTACAATATAGCCCCTGATAAAGATGCGGACGATGATAATGGGTCAAAAGAACTGGTATGGAACCATGTCAATGCTGCCTTCAATTACTGGGGTGATTCCAGCGGACCCGGTGGAAATGGTCCGGGAAGCGGAGATCGAGTGTCGGCCTATGTTCATTATTCTCCCTGGCTTGGATTTGTGCCCGGTACGCCACCCGGACAGATGACCTATTATGTTGACGACAGCGGAAGCATCCAGGATGCCATTGACAAAGCAAGTGCCGGCGACATCATCAGGATCACCGGTGGTGATTACGAAGGAAACGTGATCACCGTTGGAAAAGATGGCATTACACTCTATCCGGGCGACAGTCCGGCTTGCGTTACCATATCAGGCAATCTTATCGTTACAGACAGGGATGTGCTCCGCATCGACATTGACGGAACTACCCTGTGTGACCAGTACACCCAGGTCACCGTTGAAGGCGATGTGGACCTGGACGGCATTGAACTGGATGTGCAACTTGGGTTTGTCCCACGGCTGGGCGATGAGTTCGACATCATCGTCAGCGATAACCTCATTGGGCAGTTCGCCCAGGGCGATGAGGTGGTGGTTGAATACCGGCGTATTTTTGTGACGTTTTCTGTCACATATAATGATCCGAATGAAAAAGGGGACAACAAGGTAACCCTTACCGCCATCCATATCGACAAATCGGCGCTGCCCATCGGCAACCTGGCATTGGTTGTTCTGATCGGACTGGTGGTTGTGTTTACGGTGTTGTATGGACTGAAGCAGCGGCCGCAGGTTGCCTTACGGTAATGGCTTATCAATGTACGGCTGGTCCCTCGTACTGCATGTGCGATCATACGTTGCCTCGCGGTAGTGGCTTATCAAGGCCTGACTGGTTTTTCGGAATGCAAGGGCGGCCGCAGGTTGCCTTACGTTAGTGGCTTATCAATGAACGGATTGTCCCTCGTACTGGAGGTGTGGCCGCAGGTTGCCTAACGGTAATGGCTTATCAATGTCCGGCTGGTCCTTTGTACTGCAGGGGCGGCCGCAGGTTGCCTCACGGTAGTGGCTTATCAATGCCCGGCCCCGGCTGGTCCCGCTACCACAAACGACTTGGTCAGACCGGCCAGGCGCTCTCTGTGGATGGTGGCGCGGGGAAACAGGATTTTCAGCTCTTTGCGGGTGAGCAGGCGGACAGACAGGATGATGTTGGTGGCTTCCTGTTTGCTGGTGCAACGGGGGTACCATCCGAGGTTGAACCGCATGAGCAGCCATACACGCCATTTGACGGGCAGGTACTGGAAGAAGGGGAACAGGAAATGGGGCTCGAGCGGGAAATGATGGTTGGGGGTTTGCAGGTACACCACCGGGGCGATCCGCTGCATCTCTGAGGCCATTCTTTGCTGGTCGGCGAAGGTGCCCACATGTTCTATTACTGAGTTTGAGAAGGCCACATGGAAGGTGTCATCGCCAAACTGCCGCATGTCGCAGGCATCGCCTGCAACACTCTTAATCGAGCTGTGTGTCGCCTCTTCCTGATGCAGGTTCAGCAGGGTGATCTCCACGTCTGTCCCCAGGGAGAACCCCATTTGCTGCCAGTAAGAGCCGGTGCCTCCCACATCAATGATCTTCAGCGGACGAGGTAATCTGTCAATCAGCTGAAGGAACAGCCTGAAGCGCTTTTTTCGCAGTTTGTTTGCCAGGGATCCCCGAGCGGTATTGTCGGCAAGCTTTTTCAACATTTTCTGCACGGTAAAACGGGGCGTTACGTTCTGATTTCCTTAGGGCGTTTGATTATTTCCGGATGCCGGATGCTATCAATAATAACAATGATGATCGCGATCACATAAAAACCTTCCATCATCATGGTATAAATAAAGCGGGCCACCTGTGATGAGTAGTATGCGGTGAGGAGCAGCAGGAAGATCACCTGGAACAAAATGAACAGAGGGATGTTCCATTTGCCGCTGCGCAGGGAGGTTCTCCATCCCAGGATAAATAAGGTGAACAGATGCCACGCGAGTACGATGATGGTGGGGTAGAGGAGTGTTTGAAATGACTGGCGGAAGTTGACCTTTGTGTCATCAACGATGGTAAACACATGAAATATGCCGTCGCCCTTGTCTTCTGCCACTTTGATGTGGCTGTACCTGCCACCCATGTCGAGCACCGTGTTTGTGGAAAATACCAGCACCCTGGCATACACGTTTTGTAGTCCGGATAACCACAAAGCACTCACGATCAATACCGAGGCCAGCAGAAGGATGATTTTTTTTGTCATGTTGAAAGTGTTGCCTTAACCTGTTGTAATGACCGTTCGGCCGATAGTTCCCTCCAGGCCCACAACCCGAATACGATGAACCCGAACAGCACATTCCATATTATGTCGTGCACAACTTCGAAGTATTCGGGACGGTAACTGCCGAGGTATCCCATGCTGATAAAGCGCAGATTGTTCAGGATAAATATTCCCGGCACGATGGTCGCCAGGCTTGTCAGCTTGTGTTTCAGTGGCCACCGCGAAAAGACGATCAGCGCGAGGGCAAACAGGTAAAATGTATACGCGGTACAAGTCATCACCACCTCCATTGCAAAGCCGTTTACGGTCAGGTATGGCACCTGTGGCATATCTACCGGGAGGAAAAAGATCTTCCCGAACCAGTAGGCCGAAATGGTGGTGAAATGCACCCAGAATGCTTCAAAGGGTTCGCCAATTCCAGGCAGGCGGACAATGGTGTTGACCACGAACCAGGCCACAAAAGCCCATAACAGCGGCTTGAGGCGCCTGATCATTTCCTTGCGCCGTGCTTTGAGCTGCTGTTTGGCGAGCCGTTCTGCTTTTTTTTGTCTTGATGCGGATGGATGTGTCATTGCTCAATGTACATCAACGGGTACAACACGAAACCAAACTGGTGGCAAATATACATGAATTTTTTTCATGCGGAATTATACCAGACGCATGAAAAACAGTACGCTTGAAACAATATGGTTCAATTGGAACACCGGTTAACCGGATTGATGGTCCCATCACAAAGGCGTTCGCATTTACCGTTTGATGACCGCCCGATCCGTCCCGGTTCTGCCACCACAAAGGCGGGTTGCATTTACCGTTTGATGATCCGTTCCACCCCGGTGGTGTTGTTATGGGTAATGCGGATGATATAGATGCCCGGTTGCTCGCCCGACAGACTCACTTCGTATTGAGGGTGCATGGGCAGTCTCTCTGAGCGTACACGTTTACCCAGCGTGTTAATCACCTCCAGAAGCACCGTCTGTTCGCCACTATAAGCATCATCACCAATGTTGAGCTCAATGGTAAATGAGCCGGTTGTGGGATTTGGATACAGCGCAAAGCATAGTCCGTCGCGTTCGCGTTGCGGTACGATCACATCAGTGATGACCTCTTCAGCTACCGGTTCTTCAGGTTCAGCTACCGGTCCGGCGCAATAAATGCCGTCATCTGTGATGTACGCGTGGAGATACCCACCGTGTTTGACCGTTACACCGGGCAGCAGGTGGATGCTCTCTCCGGCGATAAAGACCGCTTCGGCGCCAGATTCAACCGTAAAGGAATATCCCTGTCCGGCCACGATTATCGTCTTATAGGCATTGAAGCAATCCTGGTCATCGACAGTCACATTCTGGTTGCCGGCAACAACCAGGTGATCCTGGATGTCGTGAAGCACAGCCCCGTCGACCA
>PWKN01000098.1 GCA_003559735.1 Bacteroidales bacterium
ATTGGGACTTGTTTGATAATTAAAAATTGTAATGTATTTTTGACCTGGAGTAAACGGGTCTCCTATGGAAAAAAATAATGGCCACAGAAATACGGATTATTGTGGTTTAAGGAGTAAACGGGTCTCCTTCGGAAAAAAATAATGGCCACAGAAATACGGATTATTGTGGTTTAAGGAGTAAACGAGTCTCCTTCGAAAAAAAATAATGGCCACAGAAATACGGATTATTGTGGTTTAATGATTGAACGATAAATACAGAACGATGATGCGTTTGGCAAAACAACTGATGGCCCTTGTGCTGGCTTCTTTTTTCCTGGTTTCCTTTACCGGGATAAGCCTGCTGATCCATCATTGTTTGTCATGCGACACCACCGATGTCGCACTTCCGTGGATGAGCGCAGATGAGGTTTGCTCCATGCATGAAGGACATGCCGAAACGGCATCTTGTCACCTGCCGGCTGGTTCCGACCACAACTCCGGATGCTGCGACACCCCGATTCATGAGGGAGACAGCGATTGTGGCACTTGCTGTGAATCAGAGGTTCGCTACCTGAAAACCGAATACGAGGTGGCATACGAAAAAACCGTTTTGCGTGTTCTTCCCGTTGAAACAGCAATACTGACACATCATGAGACTGTTGTTGAAGATGTGTTATGTGGACCACCGGCCGGATTCATTGTCCGTTCAGACAGACCGCCGCCCAAGCCCGTGGGACGGGCGTTTGTTATCTATTCCCACCAGTTAAGGATTGCATAATTATTTCCTGAAACGCCAGGCACTTGATGGCATGGCTTCAATAGACCAACCTGTTGTTTAACCATCGAGCCTGTCCGTATAGTCTCCTGTAGTCTGATGTGAATACTGCACTGATAGTCACAGTCAGCCTTTCAGCATCGAGGCATCATTGAGCTGATAAGAAAACAGACAAACAGAACTACAGTTTGCAGGGAGACAAAAACCAAGGTGTAAAATGATTCGGAACAGACTCGCTTTTATGAAAGGGAATAAATTATGTTGAATACAAAGATCATATCCACAGTCGTATTGTTCGTATTTTCCGGACTGCAACTATTGTTTGGCCAGCATGATCATCTGCATGGTCATCAGCATGGTGATCATCATAATCAGATTCACGGAAACGTATATGAAAAGGTACTCCATGGTGATCATTCGCACAGGTCACCGCTGGCCGGAGCCAATATTGTCTGGCTGGGAACCACAAGCGGCACCTCTACTAATGAAAATGGTCATTTTCACCTTAATATTACGGTTGAACTGCCCCACGAGGTGGTGATCAGTTACATCGGATACCTGAGTGATACCGTAATGGTGGCGTCGCCAGATGATGAACTGAATATCATACTGGATGCTGTGCAGGATATTGAAGGTGTCGAGGTAACGGGCAGGCGGCCTGGTGCACATGTGTCATCGCTTGATCCTATACTTACCAATGTGATTACTACGAGTGAGATGCAAAGAGCTGCCTGCTGTAACCTGGCAGAAGCATTTGAAACCAATATTTCTGTTGATGTTTCTTATGCTGATGCGGTTTCGGGTGCACAGCAGATACAAATGCTTGGCCTGGCCGGAATATACAGTCAGCTGATGATTGAGAATATGCCCGGTATTCGCGGATTGGGTCAGCCCTTCGGACTGAGTTACATACCTGGGCCTTGGATGGAGATGATCAGCATCTCCAAAGGGGCAGCAAGTGTCGTCAACGGATATGAGTCTGTTACAGGGCAGATCAATGTTGACCTGAAAAAACCAGAAGGTCCGGAACGGTTTCACTACAATGCGTTTATCAGTGAAGATGGTCAGCTGGAGAGCTCCGTGATCGCAGCTGCCGATATAGGCAGCAACTGGTCTGCCATGGTGATGGGCCACGGAGAACTATTTAATAACAAGATAGACCACAACCATAATAGCTTTCTGGATCATCCGCTGGTAAGAAAATTCAATGTGATAAACCGTTATCGTTACGATAATCCGGGTGTGATGGACAGCCAGTTTGGATTCAACCTGATGCAGGAAGAAAGAGAGGGTGGACAAAAGGATTTTTTTACCAATGGGGAGTCTTTTGGTTCAAACAGGTTCTATGGATACGGAACAAAAACAAACCGTTTCCAGGCTTTTGCCCGTACAGGTTTCTATTTTAACGACCGACCCAATGCCAGCATTGGCACACAGGTCAGCTATACCCACCACCGGCACGATTCGCATTACGGTGTTGCAAATTACGATGGGGAGCAAAATACTTTGTATGCCAATCTGTTGTATGCCAATACAATCGGTAGCGCTGACCATGCATTTGTTGCGGGTGTTAGCTTTATGTATGATGATTTCACCGAACATCTGGCCAATGCCGGGGGACATCAAAACGATACCTTGTTTGACCGGAGGGAGGTTGTTCCCGGGGCATTTTTTGAATATACTTATCATACCCATGAGCGTTTAACGGTTATACTGGCAGCGCGCGCCGATTACCATAATCTGTTTGGTGCGTTCGTTACACCACGTACCCACCTGCACTTCAACCTGAATGAGCAGACCACAGTGCGCGCATCGGCAGGCAAAGGCTACAGGGTGCCAAACTTAATTGCTGAAAATGCCGGATTGCTGGTGAGTAACCGGAGGTTTGTGGTGCGGGATGAGCTTCAGCTGGAAGAGGCCTGGAACTACGGGGCCAGCCTGACGCGCAGGTTTCATATGTTTGGCAACGATGCCAGCATGACCGGGGAGTTTTACCGCACGGATTTTGTAAATCAGCTGGTAGTCGATGTTGATACGGACCACAACAAAGCAATTTTCCATCAGCTCAACGGCAACTCTTATGCCAATAATTTCCAACTGGAGATGTCGTTTGAACCTGTTCGGTTGCTTGAGGTTACTGCTGCACTGCGGTATACCGATGTAAAACAAACCATTGGGGATGAACTTCGTGCCAAGCCATTTGTAAACCGTTACCGTGGGATGGTGTCTGGTTCCTATGCTACTCAAAGCAACAACTGGCAGTTCGATCTTACTGCCCAGTTAAACGGTCCGGCCCGAATACCAGAAGTTCCGCAGTCGGTGCTCCACATGCACGATCATTTTCGCATGCGCAGCGAGTCACCCGCTTTTGCAGTTTTAAATGCACAGGTTACCTACCGGCTGGGTAGCATTGATATTTATGCCGGTGGAGAAAACCTCACCAACTATATGCAGAAAGATCCCATACTGAATCCACATTCGCCCTTTGATGAGGGGTTTGATGGCAGCTTGATATGGGGACCGCTGATGGGAAGGAAGTTCTACATGGGTGTGCGGTACTCTATAGATCGTTGATGGGGGAATTGAATATCCGAAAAACAAACAAAATTTACCGTTTAAAAGATTTTTCCTTATATTAAAAGCGTGGTATTTGATTAGAATCTGATCAGACAACGTAACTGATGAAAGATAAGGTATTGCGCAAACTGAACATACTGGCCGATGCGGCGAAGTATGACGTTTCTTGTTCGTCAAGCGGAAGCAGCCGCGCATCAAAAGGTGGATTGGGTAATGCAAAAAGTGCCGGCATATGCCACTCCTTTACTGAAGATGGCCGGTGCATCTCGTTGCTGAAGATCCTGTATACCAACCATTGTATTTATGATTGTGCCTATTGTGTAAACCGCCGCAGTAATGACAGGCCTCGTGCCACATTCACACCTGCTGAGCTGGCTGAGCTTACAGTGAGTTTTTATCGGCGCAATTTCATTGAAGGACTGTTTCTCAGCTCGGGGGTGCTGCGTAACCCTGATTATACAATGGAGCAGCTAAATACAGTGGTCCGGAAGCTTCGTAATGAGCATCGCTTCAACGGATATGTTCACATGAAGTCGATACCTGGCGCCGACCCACTATTGGTGCGTGAAGCCGGACTGCTGGCTGATCGTTTGAGTGTGAACATTGAGATCCCGTCTGAACTGCAGTTGAAAAGGCTGGCACCCGAAAAAGACTTTGCAAGTGTGTACGATCCAATGAACTTAATCTCCCGTGAAATGCTGGCGAGCAAAGAGGAACGGCGAAAATACCGGAATGCCCCACGTTTTGTTCCGGCAGGACAAAGTACACAACTTATCGTGGGGGCTTCTCCCGATAAGGATTACTCAATATTGAAACTTGCATCAGGCTTTTATGATGAGCAAAAAATAAAACGGGTTTATTATTCGGGATTTATGCCGGTCAATGAATATGATAACCGGCTTCCTGTATTGACAGCACCGCCACTCAGAAGGGAAAACCGCCTCTACCAGGCCGACTGGCTGATGCGGTTCTACCATTTCAGGTATGATGAGATCCTTGATGAACAACACCCTGACCTGGAACCATCCATTGACCCAAAACTGGCCTACGCTTTGCGTAATCCACACCTCTACCCGGTAGACCTCAATAAGGCAACCCATGAAGAGATCCTGAGGGTCCCCGGAATTGGCGTGCGCTCGGCGAAAATTATTGTTGCAAACCGGCGCTTCGGCAAGATAACAATGACTCATTTGAAACGTATGGGTGTAGCACTGAACAGGGCAAAATATTTTATTTTGTGCGGGGAGTTGCTGACCGGGACAAAAACGTTGTATCCGGAGCAGATCAGGAGGCGCCTGGCCGGGAAAAAAGATATGGCCGGCAAACAGCTCAGCCTTTTTGAAGCTGCAGGTACGGATTTGAATCAGGACAAACCTTCCTCTCTTATAAACGGGTAGTGCTTGAATTGATCTATATGAAATGTTTAAACAGGAACGAATATATACATACGACGGCAGCCTGGATGGCCTTTTTTGCGTTGTGTTCAGGGCCTTTGAAGATAAGGTGTCTCCTTCGGCGATAATACCGCGAAAGGCTGGATACCAGGTTCCGCTGGGCGAGATTTTACCCGTTGACACAGTGTCGTCAAATGCCCAAAGGGTGTGGAAGAAAATTATTGACCGTTCTGATCAAAAGAATGCCCGTAAGATAAGTGTTGCTTTTCTTTCAGAACGTCCGGAGACAGATATGTTGCTGTGGCGTTACCTTAACAAGCTGTTTACCCATCCTTATGGTGACTATTATAAAAACATGCTTGATGAAGATGTTTATGAAATCACACAGACTGCCAGACGTGTGCGGATGGAAGTGCACCGCTTTCAGGGGTTTGTCCGTTTCCAGCGGACCAGGGACGATATCTACGCGGCTGCAATAGATCCCGACAACGATATTGTACAATTGCTGGCCCCGCATTTCAAAGGCCGCTTCTCCGATCGCCGCTGGCTGATATACGATACACGGCGCAAGTATGGGATTTTTTATGACATGCAGCAGATCAGCATTGTCGCGCTTGATGATGACTCTTTTTCGCTCACCAGCGGAAATATCAGGCAAAATGCACGTGCCGTTGATGAAGATTACTATCGGACCCTTTGGCAGCATTATTACGATGCCATCAACATCAAAGAAAGGAAAAACGATCGCCAAATGCGGAGCTTTATGCCTGTGCGTTATTGGAAATACTTGCCTGAAAAAGACCGGTGACCACCGGCGCATATCAAAATTTTTCCGCAACTTTGCCTGGTGTAATGGTTGTTCTTGCAGTATGACAACAAAACAGAGACACAATAATTGGGAAAAGCTTAAACCCATTGTTCATTCTCTGCCTGAAAAGCCCGGGGTGTATCAGTTTCGCGACCAGCTTGGCAAAGTGATATATGTAGGCAAGGCAAGGAGTCTGCGCAAACGGGTTGCTTCTTATTTTGGACGCGACAGGCACGAAAGCAATCGTGTTAACCTCATGGTTCGGCGCATTGCTGATATCGGACACATTGTGGTTGATACGGAACTCGATGCCCTGCTGCTCGAAAACAACCTGATAAAAAAATACCAGCCCCGATACAATGTGCTCCTGAAAGATGACAAGAGCTTTCCGTGGATATGTATTAAAAACGAACCTTTCCCGAGGATTTTTTCTACCCGCCACGTGGTGCGCGACGGGAGCAAATATTTTGGTCCCTATGCTTCCGTGCGTATGATGAATGCACTCCTGGACCTTGTCCGACGTCTTTTTCAATACCGTACCTGCCAGCTGAATCTTACCGCTGAAAATATTGCCGCCGGGAAGTTCAAACTGTGCCTGGAATACCACATAGACAATTGTAAAGGTCCGTGTGTTGGTTTTCAGGGGGAGGATGACTACAAGAAAACCGTTGACCAGATCGAACAGATACTAAGGGGCAACCTTGGCATGGTAGTGGGTGAACTGAAACGCCTGATGAAAGAATATGCCAGTGAGCATGCATATGAAAAGGCCAACCTGGTAAAGGAAAAGATGGAATTACTGAAGCGCTTTCAGAGCAAGTCGACAGTGGTGAATCCGGCTTTGTCCAATGTAGAGGTTTATTCTATTGATAGTGATCCGGACAATGCCTATGTAAATTATTTGAGGGTGGTTCATGGAGCCATTGTGCAGTCGCATACTATTGAGATGAGGAAGAGGCTGGAGGAATCAGATGCTGAGTTAATGGATATGGCTGTTGCCGAACTGCGACAGCGTTTTCGCAGTGAAGCCCGTGAGGTGATTGTTTCTGTTTACCCGGAAACAGGTATTCCTGAAGTGCGTTTTGTGGTGCCGCGGCGAGGTGATAAGAAAAAGCTCCTTGAACTGTCTGAACGCAATGCGAAATATTATAAACTGGAAAAAAAGAAGCGCCAGGAGATGGTTGACCCTGACAGGCATGGAAGACGTCTGATGCAGCAGATCCAGAAAGACCTTCGCCTCAAAGTGCTGCCTGAGCATATGGAATGTTTTGACGTGAGCAACACCCAGGGCAACTATATGGTGGCAGCCATGGTGGTATTCAGGAAAGCAAAACCTTACAAAAAGGAGTACCGGCATTTTAATATCCGCACCGTAGAAGGTGGTCCAAATGACTATGCAGCGATGGAAGAAGCGGTTTTCAGGCGCTATAAACGGTTGCAGGAGGAGGAGCAGCCAATGCCGCAACTGGTGGTGATTGATGGGGGGAAAGGGCAGCTGGGTGCTGCACTGAAAGCATTTGACCGGCTCGGACTAAGAAAAAAAGTGGCTGTTATCGGTATCGCCAAGCGGCTGGAGGAGATCTTCTTCC
>PWKN01000287.1 GCA_003559735.1 Bacteroidales bacterium
CAGAAAAGATCTGATTTATATACCCCCTTGACCAATGCCTGCCGGCTTGACCCAGGTATCCTTTATTATTCTTACTTGGCTGGATAACCGGGTGAGTCCAGCTATCCGTTAAAAATCCAGAAGACGAAAAATCAAATTCGACAGACCTCCAAGGTCCGTAAAGTTGAAAGCCACCCATTAAATATGTACCCCGACCTTGTACCTCCAAAAGTGTCTGTGGAGTGGATGTGCCAATTCCCACTTTTCTGTTTTTCAATATTACAAATGCATCATGCCTGTTTGCGTCTGATGTTCCTGCACCTACCACCAGCAAGCGGTCGTTAGGGTGCCAGACTAAAGCACTAATTGGTGTGTAATTGGTGTTGTATTGTCCGAATACGGTCTCGCCGAAAGAAGGCGCTGTGGTATAATTTCCCAAGGCGGTAGAGTGTTTTCCGGATGCTTTTGTTTTTTCACCCCAGGCGGTAGCTTGTCGTCCCGTAGCTTCTGTTTCATAACCCCAGGCAGCAGATCCTTCACCGGATGCTTTTGTTTTTTCACCCCAGGCGGTAGAGTATCGTGCGGATGCTTCTGTTTCACGACCCCAGGCAGTAGCTGCACTATGACTAGCTTTGGTATATTCGCCCCAGGTTGTTGCTTGTGTCCCTGTAGCTTCTGTTTCAAAACCCCAGGCCGTACTTCTAAAATTCTCAGCTCTTGTACCCAAGCCCCAGGCAGTGGCAGTACTGCTTAATGCTTTAGCCCGGTAACCCCAAGCTGTTGCAGTATTAGCCGTAGCCTCTGTTTCAAAACCCCAGGCCGTAGCCCTCTCTGCTTGTGCCAATGTTCCATAGCCCCATGCCATACTGTATTCTCCCAGGTTATCTTCATCCCATACATCGTTATCAACGCCACCCGCTCTGAAAGCACCTTTTTTTGGATGGAAAAACATACGGGTCCCAGCACCATCCACTTGAAGGTCTGCTCCTGAATCTATCGTTCCCGTTACCAGCAACCCGTTCAAGCCACCTACGTGCAACTGGGCTTTGGGTGCGTTTTCTGCAATTCCTACCTTATCCCCATCATGAAACAGATTGTCGCTGTCTGTCACCCATTCAGTGCCATTCCAGTATGTCGTCGCCCCAACCATTGCGCCATCCGGCAACACGCCATCAGCTCCCGGAGAACCAGCAGGGCCTTCCGGACCTTCCGGACCTTCGGGACCTTCCGGACCTTCCGGGCCTTGCGGACCAGCAGGACCTTCCGGGCCTTCCGGGCCTTCCGGACCAGCAGGGCCTTCGGGACCAGCAGGACCTTCGGGACCTTCCGGACCTTCCGGACCTTGCGGACCAGCAGGACCTTCCGGACCGGCAGGACCTTCCGGACCTTCGGGACCAGCGGGGCCTTCCGGACCGGCAGGACCTTCCGGACCTTCGGGACCAGCGGGCCCAGCAGGACCTTCGGGACCAGCAGGACCAGGCTCACCGCCACTCTCAGCATACATGGCGTAAGGAACACTCAACAACTGGCTGGTTCCCATCTCCAACCCGTCAACACTGATGCGTATGAAATAGGGGCCGTCAGACCAGTCTACGGAAGAAAAATCAGCAGCATTCACCGAACCTACGTGGATGTTTACCAACCCAAATGAATTGGTTGCCGTAACATGGGTCTCACTGAAAACCTGTGTGCCATCTGCCGCACCCTGAAGCAAGGCGATCCCCAGATTTACATCTCTCTCTGAAAGGATCTCTCCATCGGCATCGCGCAGTGCAGCCTGGTAATTGAAACCTCCCGGAGCCTGTGCGTATAGTATGCCTGCAATCAACATATATGCCAGCAAGCTGACCAACATTCCTTTGATAATGTGTACTTGTTTTTTCATTGTCGTATGATTTTTTTATGTGGATTAGTTAGAATCAGAATCACAAAGCGACATTCATGTTGCAATTATGCCCACTGTGTGTAGTTGTTCCTGCAGTTCTTTAACGAGCATTCACTATTCATTATCTTTCGTCACAAAACCATCGCCAGAATAAGAACACAACTAATTACACAGTCATTCAGGAAAGAAATAGTGTACGATTCAAAAAGAGAAAGATCGTACACATTTGTAGTATACAAACATTCGGACTTCGCATCAGACAAATTGTGCGTAATGCAGGTCAGAAAATCAATTTTATGGCTTCGTTTGCTTGTTCCCGGCGGGATTCCGTTGTACCCGCCCTAAACCATACTTTTCCCTTGAGTCCGGGAGGATCGTTTTCCACGAAACTGGTTGTTTTAAACAGGAGCGATACAAAAAAACAGCTCCCCTGTTAACCACATTGGGCGCTTTTCCCGGACTTTTTATGCTCACTGTCCGCCGAAATAACAAACCCAAGACCAGGTTCATTAAAATTATTCATGCAACACGGTCGCTCTTCAAATGCTGCATAACACAGAGCCTTAAAAGACTGTATGCTCTTATCTGTTTGGCCTGTATTATTTATATATTTAATTCAACCCAGACGCAAAACGCGGAAAGCCGCTGGCATAGTCTGCTATTGTAAGGCTTTCGCAACGAAACAGATGGCCTGAAGCAAATGCAGGCTGGATGCATACAAAGGCAATTTCTGCATCCAAATCTAATGAAAATATTAACAAAATCCAAATATTGGTTAAAATGGGGCATATTGTCTGGGCACCCCTCCCTGAATGAGAAAAACAAAACACTTGCAGAGATCCCTGCTTGCTTCCATTCTGTAGTTATGATTGCAGGCTACAGGCGGACAGAAAAACCTACTGTCATTGCACCCAATGCCCCCCGGCCAACTTCTGAAAACACAGCCAGGTCATCTGAAAAGTAAAACCGCACACCAGCTACCGGTCCGACAAAAAGACGGGTATTGTCCCTGAAACCCGCACGATCCAACCCTTCACCGGTTCCATACTTCCTGAACTCTATCCCCGACAATACCGCTGCGTAAAAGTCAATCTGGTCTTCATCAATACTTCCATCAAGCAAATCATTGATCATTGGCGAAAAATGATAACTCCCCCTGACGCCCAGGTTCAGGAATGAACGTGATTGCAATGGGTAGTCCCATTTACTGTAAGAGACGTAAGGACCCGCTGTCACAAACTCATGCAACCCAATTTCTGCATATGAGTTAACCGGTGGAATTACAAGGCTGCGGCTGCCAATGTACCCGTAATTGTAGTTCAGTGACAGACCGGCACTGACTATGCGGATATTGCGAAAATCTGATCCCCTTGAAAAAACGTGGCCGGCGCCCGAAGTGAACATCCAAAAGATAAACAAACATAAAATACCAATTCGTTTCATGCCATAAGGTTTTTTGTGTAAACAGGATGAGCCCAGTCAGCCTGAACAAAACAGTCAGGTATCTGGACTTTCCCAGGCAAAAATAGATAAATGCTGTTTTAATTCAAAACCGTACCTTTGCATAGCCATGTCTGCAAAAACAACCATTGCTTTTCACACCCTCGGGTGTAAACTGAACTACAGTGAAACGGCTACCATCAGCAGGAACATGCCGGAATACCTTTATTCACGGGTTGGTTTTGACCAGGTGGCAGACATTTATGTGATCAACTCCTGTACCGTAACAAAAAATGCTGAAAAACGGTGCAGGGAATTGATCCGCAAGGCAAAAAAAATCAACCCTGGATCGCAGGTAGTAGTGGTTGGCTGTTATGCACAGATCAGGTCAGCCAAACTGGCAAATTATCCGGGTGTATCACTTGTTCTTGGCAACAACGAGAAGTTCAGTCTGCATGACCACCTCAGGAACATAATTGCAAAATCTGCTCCTTTGAACAATGGCCATCCCGGTAAAGAATATGTTTGCAGAACGGATTCAAGACAGACAGCCAGACCGGAACATGCAAACAGCCTGTCTGGTTTTGTCCCTTCCTACTCCCTGGAAGGACGCACACGTTCATTTCTAAAGATCCAGGACGGATGTGACTATCTTTGCGCCTACTGCACTATTCCTCTGGCCCGGGGCAGAAGCCGGAGCAATACCATCGCAGAAACACTGCTGGTTGCTGAAAAAATTGCGGCTTCCGGTATCAGGGAAGTGGTTCTGACCGGTGTCAACATTGGTGACTTTGGCAAACGGCATGGCGAGACCCTCTGCCGGCTCCTGAAGGAAATGGTAAAGATTGACGGCTTGCCGCGGATCCGCTTGTCTTCCGTAGAACCTGACCTTCTTCATGATGAACTGATACAGTTGATCGCAGCCGAACCCAAACTAATGCCCCACGTGCATATGCCGCTCCAGTCGGGAAGTGATCAGTTGCTGCGTGCCATGGGACGACGGTACGATACAGCACTGTTCAGCAAAAAAATTGATGCAATCAGGCAATATATGCCCCATGCTTGCATCGCTGTCGACCTGATCACAGGATACCCGGGCGAAACAGAATCAGTTTTCAGGGAATCCTGTCAATACATAGAACAGGCCGGCATATCTTATATGCACGTCTTTACCTATAGCGAAAGGGAAAATACCCGTGCTGCCAGCCAGGACAATATGGTGCATCCCGCCGAGAGAAAACGACGGTCTGAAATGCTATGGCAGCTGTCAGGTGAAAAAATGGAGGCATTCTTGCGGGACAATCACCAGTTGACAACAAATGTGCTGTGGGAAAAAGAACAGTTGGGAAACCATCTTTTTGGGTATACGGAAAACTACATCAGGGTCAAAACCCGGTACAGCGTGCAAAAAGCAAATACGATTGAACCGGTCTGCCTGAATACCAGGGATGCAAACGGGGTTTATACGGTATAACATACGGCCCCATGTGGTCGAAATAAAACAACCCATACATATGAAAGAATACAGACAAATTTGCCTGCAGGTATGTGATGTTGCCAGAGATGCCGGACAGTTCATACGGGAAGAGCTGCCCAGGCTGAAAGCATCCGACATCGAAAGAAAAGGGCTGCACAGTTATGTCACCCACGTAGATACCACCGCTGAAAAACGAATTGTGAAAGCGCTGGAGCAATTGCTGCCTGATGCCGGATTTATTGTTGAAGAAGAGAGCATCCATAAGGAGGGGTATGATTACCGCTGGGTAGTGGACCCCCTCGACGGCACTACGAACTTCATTCACGGCCTGCCCTGCTTTAGTGTTTCCATCGCTTTGATGCACAAGGAAGAAATCGTTCTTGGGGTGGTCTATGAGATCAATCTTGATGAGTGCTTCTACGCATGGAAGGATGGTGGTGCCTATATGAACGACCATCCTGTCGTTGTATCAAAAGCAGGCACTTTGGCCGACAGTCTGCTGGCCACCGGCTTCCCATATTATGATTACTCCCGCCTCGACAAATACATGGACCTATTTACCACGTGTCTTAGAAAAACACAAGGTGTAAGAAGGCTTGGCAGTGCAGCTGCCGACCTGGCCTATGTGGCATGCGGCCGTTTCGAAGGGTTTTTCGAATATGGTCTCAATGCGTGGGACGTGGCAGCAGGAACCCTGATCCTTAAAGAAGCAGGTGGCAAAATAACCGATTTCTCAGGGAAAAACAATTTTCTCTTCGGAAAAGAGGTCATCGCCACCAATACATGGATTCACGATGAATTGATGACCCTGGTGAAAAAAGCCTTCATTAATGGATAGCAGATTGGCCACAAAACACTGAAAACACTCAACCCATAACATTCATTGAATAACGGATCAAAAACAATCAAAGGATCAATAACATGCATAAATATCTTTATATAAATAAAGCAATACATCCCTTCATGATGGTTGTTTTATTATGGCTGTTCGCATCCTGTGCAGGTGAAGGAACAGCAACGGATGATCCACAAGGTGTGCCGGTTGCTTCAGCAACTGTTGCGTTGCGCGACCTTTCCTCACGGCGTGAAGTTACTGCACCTGTCGTGGCGTACCAAAGGGTCTACATCACTGCCCAGACAGCCGGCCAGGTTCTGTCGGTTGGTTTTGAAGAAGGAGATGTCCTGAGAAAAGGAGACCTGCTTGTACAACTCGACACACGTCGGCAGGAAGCCCAATTACAAAGGGCTGAAGCAACGCTCAGGGAAGTCCGCCAAAACCATCGCCGTCAGAAACAGTTATTTGAAACCGGCATTATCCCGCTGGCAGAATATGAAGCCATTCAACGGCAACTGGAAGAAGCAATGGCAGAGGTGGCTTTCTGGCTTGTGGAAGTGGACCTGGGAAAAATACTGTCCCCAATCGATGCAGTGGTCACTGACAAATTGATTGAGATGGGGACACATGTTTCACAAAACCAGCGGTTGTTTACCATTGAAGACCATCAGTTACTGGTGGTTCGTCCCGGGGTGAGCGAAAAAGATGTGGTGCACCTGAAAAAGGGCCAACAGGTAGATCTGTCATTTGATGTTTTTCCGGATGAATTGTTCACAGGGACCATACGGCGGATTTTCCCTGCTGCCAATACCATTACCAGGTTGTTTACCGTAGAGGTGGAAATTGACCAGACTGCAACAACACGAAAACTGTATCCGGGCTACCTGGCACGGGTCCATTTTTTTACCGGCAGCCGGGAAGCTGTTCCGGCAATACCCCCGGAAGCACTGTTTGAAGACGACGAAACACTCGTAGTCTTTGTCATCCGGGACAATGTAGTATCGCGCAGGGTCATCGAAACAGGCGTCCGCCGCGACGGATGGATAGAGATACTAAGCGGACTGCAGGGAGGGGAAATGGTTGCTGCAGGGAACCTGGAAGCGCTGGAGGACAATGCTGCAGTTATTGTAAGGGGTGAATTCAGGCGGTATGGATTCAGGAATTAAATGACAAAAAACCGGACAGATGCAAAAACACCAGGAAACAGCAAAGGCGGCTTCCTTATCATCATGGGCCATTGGGCGGCCTGTCGCAACCCTCTCTCTGACAGCAGTTGTGATCGTAATGGGCATATTGTTTTCGGGACGTTTGCCGGTTAGCTTATTGCCTGAAGTCGACTATCCCCATATCAGGGTGGTGGTGAATTATCCCGGGGTAACTCCCGAGGTGATCGAAGAACAAGTTACCCGTGTACTGGAACGAAACCTGTCGGCTACAGAAAACCTGGCCGAATTACATG
>PWKN01000057.1 GCA_003559735.1 Bacteroidales bacterium
CGAGATCATCATTTCACCCGGACCCATTGCAGGCATTACCCAGTACTCAGGTGCCGGCAAATCACTGATCGTCTCATTGTCGCCACAAACAGACTCGGTGATGGATTCAAATGTGGGGGGATTCTTCGGACCGTTTTTAAAGTTCTCGGGCTATGATGCTCTTGAGCTGCAGGGAAAAGCAGAAAAAGACATCATCATCTACATCGATGGCAAGGATGAAAAAATTGAGATCTTTGAAGACCCGGGCTTATCGGTCGATTCACATATCCTGGCAGAGGAGCTCACGGAGATGTTTGCCGAAGATGAAAAGGATTTTAAGAACATTGGGATTGTCTCTGCCGGTGCAGCAGCTGAAAATTCCCTGATCGGCATGCTCAACTTTACCTTTTATGATGTGAAAAGACAGAAGATCCGTTTGAAGCAGGCGGGTCGCGGAGGTATCGGCACTGTGATGCGCGACAAAAAGATCAAGGCCATCGTTTCGCGTATTGAAGGGGTAAAGGGCAACCTGAACAATGTTGCCGACATGGAAATAATCAGAGAGCGAGGAAAGCGGTTTAACCGTGAAATGCGCGAACTGGATGACCACCAGTGTCAGATGCGCCAAAAAGGAACGGCCAACATCATCAACGTGATGCAGGATTATGACCTTCTGCCGGTCCATAACTTTAAATACGGCAGCCACGATCTTGGCAACAATATCCATTCTGACGTATTCCGTGACAAGTATTTTACACAGGGTGTATTTGACGGATGCTGGATTGGCTGTAACATGTCGTGTGCAAAAGGGGTGGATGATTTTGCCCTCAAAACCGGTCCCTATAAAGGGGAAAAGGTTATTGTTGACGGACCGGAATATGAAAATGCGGCAGGATTGGGAGCCAACCTTGGAATTTTTGATCCGGAATACATTATTGAAGCCAACTTCTATTGCGACACCTACGGTATTTGTACCATTACCTGGGGTACCATTGTAGCGTTCATCATGGAATGTTATGAGAACGGCATCCTGAACAAGGAGCGTACCGGCGGACTGGATCTGAAGTTTGGCAGCCAGGAAGACTCTCTTGAGTTGCTCCACCAGCTTGCCCGTGGAGAGGGTTTTGGACTGACAGCCGGACTTGGTGTTCTCAAGATGAAAGAGATGTTCATCGAAAAGGGTTGGGGCGACCCGCAGTTCTTGCAAGACATTGCCATGGAAAACAAGGGTCTTGAATATTCACAATATGTTTCGAAAGAGTCGCTGGCACAGCAGGGGGGATATGCCATGACAAACAAGGGTCCGCAACACGATTAGGCCTGGCTGATCTTTATGGACATGGTGAACAACCAGCTGCCCTCGTTCGAAGACAAAGCGGATGCCCTGCACTATATGCCGATGTTTCGTACGTGGTTCGGACTGCAGGGGTTGTGTAAGCTTTGCTGGAACGATGTGGTGCCTGAGAGCAACGCTGAAGCTGATGAGCCGCACAAGATCCCGGAACATGTCGACAATTATGTGGCCATATACAAAGGGGTGACGGGCAAGCCTTTTGACAAAGAGGAACTCATACGTCAGAGTGAGCGCGTGTATAACTTCCAGCGGGTGTTCAACCTGCGCCGTGGTTACGGGAAACGCATCCATGATGCACAACCTTACCGTGCTGCGGGTCCGGTTACCGTTGAGGAGTATGAATCGCGCGCCGACCGTTATGACAAACAGCTGAAGGAAGATGTCGGATTTGATCCCGAAGGAAAGACCACAGAAGAAAAAATGGCAGTCCTTCGCAAATATCGTGAAGACCGTTACGAACAGCTTGTTGATGCGGTATATAAACGCCGGGGGTGGAGCAAAGACGGAGTGCCAACCATTGAGCACCTGAAAGACCTTGGCATGGACCTGCCAGAAGTGGTGGAAGTGGTGAAGCAGCACCTTAACTGATTGCAGGAATACTGACCCGGTTATTTTTTTCTGTTGAGCAGCTGACGGGCCAGGTTTTCCAGGGTGATTTTCCGTTCACCGGGTACGTCAACCTGCCCGAGCTGCCTGATGGCTTCTGTGTAATGGCTTTCCATGGTCTCAATGGCCAGTTTGCCTATATCCAGTTGCTGGTAGATAGCTTTCACTTTCTGTACCTTCTGTCCATCATCATTGTCTGCCGAACCGCTGAAAATGTCCTGTAGTGTTTTCCGCTGGCGGTTGTTCGACAGCTCCAGTGCTTTGATGGTAAGCCATGTTTTTTTATTGGCGATGATATCGCCACCGGTCTGTTTTCCAAATTCTGTACTTTCACTGAAAACATCCAGCCAGTCGTCGCGCAGCTGGAATGCCAGTCCGACGGACTCGCCAAAGCGGTATATCTTGTTTTGTTCCTGTTCGGGCGCACCGGCAATGATGGCGCCGGTCATTAGACAGGCGGCCGGCAGGACAGCCGTCTTGAGACGGATCATCTTAAGGTATTCATCAGTGGTGACATTTGCCTGTGTTTCAAAGTCCATATCGTATTGCTGTCCTTCACACACCTCTGTCACCGTTTGGTAGAATAAGTCTGTTACCTGGCGCAGCACATTGTCAGGGACTCTTGAAATATATTTGCCGGCAAAGGCAAACAGCACATCGCCCGATAAGATGGCGGTGTTGGTATTCCATTTTTTATACACTGTGGGCTGGTTCCGCCGAAGCGGCGCATTGTCCATGATGTCGTCGTGTAGAAGGGTAAAGTTGTGAAATAGTTCCAGTCCGACAGCCGGAGGGAGGGCCTCGTTAATGTCTCCGCCAAACATGTCGCATGCCAGCAATGTCATCAGGGGTCGAATGCGCTTGCCGCCGTTTTTCAGACAGTAGTCGACTGGTTCATACAATGCCCTTGGTTCCCTGTCCAGCGGAACAGACTCCATTGCCTTGGTAATCAGGTCCAGGTATCTGTCAATGTCTTTGTTCATCTGTTTTTGCAAATTGTTTGTGGTTTGCCTCGCACCTTTCCTTTATGGACTGGATCCATGCCTTCATTCAGGCAACTGATTGCCTGGTGCCGGTATAACATCATGCTATTCATCCAGGATGCTTAACAGGTAGTTTCCGTAGCCACTTTTTATCAGTGGCTGGGCTACCTCCCGCAACTGGGCTGCATCGATAAGCCCTTTGCGGTAAGCCACCTCTTCAATACAACCGATCTTTAGTCCCTGCCGGCTTTCAATTACCTCTACAAACTGGGCAGCCTGTATCAACGATTCAAATGTACCGGTGTCAAGCCACGCAGTGCCACGGCTCATAATGCCCACCTTCAGCTTACCCTGATCAAGGTAATGCTTGTTTACATCAGTGATCTCATACTCTCCGCGGGCACTGGGACGTATGCTCTTTGCTACATCGATGACGCTGTTGTCATAAAAATACAAACCCGGAACAGCATAGTTCGATTTGGGCTTTTGGGGCTTTTCTTCAATACTGACGGCGTTGAGTTGATTGTCAAATTCCACCACACCATAACGTTCGGGATCGGCAACGTGGTATGCAAATACCACCCCACCGTCAGGGTCACTGTGCCTTGAGAGGGTGTCCCACAGACCTGTGCCGTAAAAGATGTTGTCTCCCAGCACCAGCGCAGCTTTATCATTGCCTATAAAACCCTCCCCGATCACAAAGGCTTGTGCCAGTCCGTTGGGCACTTCCTGTACAGCATATTGAAAATTGCAGCCAATCCGGCTGCCATCACCCAGCAAACGTTCAAAATGGGGCAGATCAACTGGGGTCGATATCACGAGGATATCCCTGATGCCTGCCATCATCAATACCGACAAGGGATAATAGATCATGGGCTTGTCGTATACCGGCATCAGCTGTTTGCTCATGGCCATGGTAATGGGATACAAACGGGTGCCGGAACCTCCGGCAAGAACAATACCTTTCATTGTACAATCAATTGGTTTTACTGATCACAGATTTTTATGAATGGCCACTGGTCTGTCTGGCGATAACCGGTAAAGCAACCGCTTATTTGCAGACAATACAAACACCAATAAACGATCATCAAAAATAATAAAATAATGACTGCCGTGCGACTCAAAAACAAAATGGTTGTCATATGCGACAATCGTCCGGATGGGATGACCTGGCGGGGGACGTCCGACAGGTTAGTCTGCGGGGGCTATCGACGCCTTGCATCCGACCTGGATAAAAAGCAAGGATATTGATGGTTAAGACCTTTTCTCTATTGGTAAAATAGCCGTACCTTTGCAGATTCATTTTTTCAAAGATGCAGGAGCCACAAACGGTTTTACATACAGACAATCTTGAGGTGTATGGTGCGCGGGAGCACAACCTTAAAAATATTGACGTGGTGATCCCCCGCAACAGGCTTACAGTGATCACCGGACTGAGTGGAAGTGGGAAGTCGTCGCTGGCATTTGACACCATATATGCTGAGGGGCAACGCCGTTATATTGAGACATTTACTTCGTATGCACGCCAGTTTTTGGGTGCCCTTGAACGGCCTGATGTGGATAAGATCAGCGGACTGAATCCGGTTATCAGCATCGAACAAAAATCGGCGGGCAGAAATCCCCGTTCAACAGTGGGTACCATTACGGAGATCTATGATTTCCTGCGTCTTCTGTTTGCACGCATCGGTGAGGCGCATTCATATGTGACTGGCGAAAAGATGGTGCGCTACACGCAGGAACAGATCCTGGACCTCTTGCTGAAACGGTTTTCAGGAAAAAAGGTGCTGCTGTTGTCTCCCCTGGTAAAAAGGAGGAAAGGTCATTACAGGGAGCTCTTTGAGCAAGTAAGGAAACAGGGTTTCCTGAGGGTGCGGGTTGACGGAGAGATCCGGGAAGTTGTGCCGGACATGAAGGTCGACAGATATAAGGTGCACGACATTGAAACGGTGATCGACCGGCTGGAGGTAAACAGCAGCCGTACAAAACACCTGGGTGCATCCCTGCAAACGGCTTTGAAGTATGGTAAAGGGATGGTGATGGTCGTTGATGAAGCGGACGGCAGTCTCCATCATTTCAGCAAAAACCTGATGTGCTCCCGGTCGGGCGTGGCATACAAGGACCCGGAGCCAAACTCTTTCTCTTTTAACTCCCCATACGGGGCATGCCAGCAGTGTAACGGACTGGGAACCATTAGTGAGATGGATGTCTCCAGGATCATCCCCGATCCGTCCTTGTCGATAAGCAAAGGGGGCCTCGCCCCCATCGCAAAGTCGCCCAATGCATGGATCGCCGGTCAGTTGAAGGCCATCGGACTAAAATATGGGTTTGATCTCGACACCCCCATCGAAGAGTTCAGCGAAGAGGCCATCAATACCATCCTGTACGGTTCTGATGAGGTGTTTAAGGTGAAAAACGACTCCCTGGGTGTTACCAGCACCTATTCGCTGAATTTTGAAGGGATCGTCCATTTCATCCGCAACCAGTTCGATGAGCGCTTGTCGGGCTCATTGAAACGCTGGGCCGGCAGCTTTATGAAACAAAAGACTTGTCCGGAGTGCGCCGGAAAACGGTTGAACAGGGAATCACTGCACTTTTTTGTCGACAACAGGAGCATTGCTGATTATGCCGGGATGGACCTGGTGACATTAAAGAAGCATATAGATGGATTGAATGACCGTCTGGACGAACGCCACCGTCGCATTGCCACAGAGATATTGCGGGAGTTGGGTGTGCGGCTCGGGTTCCTGCTCAATGTCGGACTCGACTATCTTTCCCTGAACCGTCCGGCGAGCAGCTTGTCGGGTGGAGAAAGCCAGCGCATACGCCTTGCCACGCAAATCGGGTCACAGCTTACGGGGGTACTTTATATTTTGGATGAACCCAGTATCGGACTGCATCAGCGCGATAACCACCGCCTTATCAAAGCACTGAAGGACCTGCGCGACGTGGGCAATTCGGTGATTGTAGTAGAACACGACAAGGATATGATCCTGGCGGCCGATTATGTTGTCGACATGGGACCTGGAGCCGGAGCAAAAGGGGGTGAGGTGGTGGCCTCCGGAACCCCACTTGAGGTGATGCAACAGGCATCGCTTACAGCCGATTACCTGTGTGGTAAAAAGGAAGTGCCGGCACCGATTAAACGTCGCGAGGGCAGTGGCAAAAAGCTGGTACTATACGGTGCGCGGGGGAACAACCTGCAAAACGTCAACCTGGTGGTACCCCTGGGTAAGCTGATATGTGTTACAGGGGTGTCGGGCAGTGGCAAATCTTCGGTGATCAATGAAACGCTGTATCCGGTATTGGCCGGACAACTGCACCGGCTTGAAAAACAACCCCTCCCTTACGATCATATTGAGGGTGCCGAACATATTGACAAGGTCATTGAAGTCGATCAGTCGCCCATTGGCCGCACTCCCCGCTCAAACCCTGCAACCTATACCAAGCTGTTTGATGAGATTAGAAAACTGTTTGCCTCCCTTCCCGAATCCCAGGTCCGAGGATACAAACCGGGCAGGTTTTCTTTTAATGTGAAAGGCGGACGCTGCGAAACATGCCAGGGGGGTGGTGTGCGCGTGATCGAAATGAACTTTTTGCCCGATGTGCATGTACAATGCGAAACATGCCAGGGGAAAAGGTATAACCGTGAGACCCTTGAGGTGAGATATAAGGGGAAGAGCATCAATGATGTTCTCAATATGAGCATTGATCAGGCTCTTGCCTTTTTTGAACATATCCCGTCGGTTGTGTCGCGTTTAAAGACACTGGGGGACGTCGGACTGGGATATATAACCCTTGGACAGAGCAGTACGACCCTCTCGGGCGGTGAGGCGCAGCGTGTCAAGCTTTCGGCTGAGCTGTCGCGCAAAGACACAGGGAAAACAATGTATATTCTCGATGAGCCGACCACCGGACTCCATTTTGAGGATGTGCGTGTGCTGATGGATGTACTCAGAAGACTTGTCGACAAGGGGAATACCGTGCTGATCATTGAACACAATATGGATGTGATCAAAGTGGCCGACCACATTATTGATCTTGGTCCGGAGGGAGGCCTGCGTGGCGGACGGATTGTGGGGGAGGGTACCCCTGAGGACCTGGCCGCAAAAAACGGTTATCATACGGCCAGCTACCTTGCAGAAGTGCTGC
>PWKN01000148.1 GCA_003559735.1 Bacteroidales bacterium
AGAAAGTTGCCTGGCGTGGCATAATAAACTCCCTGACCCAGCTAACCCTCAAGTGCACCAGTCCGGGCGTTCCTGATATATACCAGGGTACTGAGCTATGGGATCTGACCCTGGTGGATCCTGATAACAGACAACCGGTTGATTACGGACAAAGACATGAGTTGCTTCAAACAATGATTGAAGAAAATAAGGCTGGTGCCAGGACAATGCTGGATAAACTTGCTCAAAACCCATTCGATGGTAAAATCAAACTGTGGCTGACATATATACTGCTTAACTTTCGAAAGGAAAATCCGGATTTGTTTTTAAAAGGGCATTATATACCAATGGAGGTTGAGGGTAACCTCAAACAACACATCATGGGTTTTGCCCGAAACCATAATGAACAGTGGCTTTTGGTTGTAGTTCCTCTTATAACAGCCAATCTTTCCGGGAAACCATCCGGTGAATATCTTTCTGAACTGGATTGGCAGAATACCCATGTAGTTTTTCCTGAAACGATGAATGGGGAATGGAGGAACCTATTAACCGGGGAAAAACATGGCATCAGTGGAGCAATATCCGTTTCAGAAATATTCGCTCCAACTGGCATTGGCTTATTGAGCAGATAGTCTGTGTTGTAATTCGGCATGGCTCCAATTTTCAGGAAGTGTTCTCGAAAAAGGCAGGATTGTTTTTGCAGCACAGGAAACCCTACAGGTAATCAATTCTTATAAAGTCTAATGGATTCGAATAGGATTGAAAGTGAGCTTCAGGAAGTCGAAGAAACCGACAGCCAGCTCCTGTTTTTCAGATTGTTTTTTTGACAAAAACGTAACTTGCATATAGTCATGTTTTTACTGAGTTGTTCTTTGAAATATGGGTGTCCCATCCGGAAAACAGGAAAAAGATTCAGAATTATCTCTTCAGTTGTTTGCTCTTTTGTTTGCTCAATAAAAAAACCACCCACATCTTGGACGACGTAAGTGGCTGATTCTCTGGCTCCCCCTCTTGGACTCGAACCAAGGACCCTCTGATTAACAGTCAGATGCTCTAACCAGCTGAGCTAAGGAGGAATAATAGTACCAAAGTTTTTGTGCTTTGGGAGTGCAAAAATACATTATATTTTTTATTTGCAAAAGCTTTTTCAAATAATTATATAACTCCTCCCCTGCATCAAAAAAAAAACATCCCCAATGAATTTTTCTATCTTTGCAGCATCAAAAATATCCCTATGCGGCAATCACTACCACAACTTTTGTTATCCCGGCTAAGGTCCTTGCTCCCAAAGAAAAATCCCCGTCCGGGGTTCTTTACAAACATCATCTTTCTCGTGACCGCTTTCGGTATGATGGTTTTTCTCGCACACTCCGACCTGGTTACCACCATTCCCCAGCAACACGAAACACAAGAGACAGAAAAACAGAATGCGCCCCTCTTTGGCAAACAGGAACTGGCCTTCTTTAACGATACAATCACCAGCATACTCGAGGCAACCAGCTTTAACGGAAGTGTTCTGATGGCAAAACAGGGAGAGATCATCTATGATGCCTGCTTCGGATATGCCGACATCCAAAACAACACCATCGTTGCATCCGACACACCCTTCCAGCTGGCAAGCATTAGCAAGACATTTACCGCGGCAGCAGTGCTGATGCTCCAAAACAGGGGTGCCCTTTCTGTCGACGACCGTGTGGCAGAACACATACCTGGCTTCCCCTACCCCGATGTCACCATCCGGCACTTGCTGAACCATACATCCGGACTGCCAAACTATATGTATCTGGTTGAACGGTACTGGGAAAAACAATGCCCGCCGACAAATGAAGATATGCTCAACCTGTTTGTTGATCACTATCACCACCTGAACTTCAGACCTGGCAGCCGGTTCAGGTATTCAAACACCGGCTATGCGTTTCTCGGACTGCTGATTGAGCGGGTCAGTAACCAGCCTTTCCCTGATTTTATCCGCAAAGAGATCTTTGAACCGCTCAACATGGACCACTCTTTTGTTTATGATGTTCACCAAAGCGACAACAACCCAGCCAAAAGGGCTTTTGGCTTCCGCCGATGGAGAAACACCTACATCGAAATACCCGACGGACAGCATGATGGTATAATGGGCGACAAAGGCATCTTCTCAACTGCCCGCGATCTGTATTTGTGGGACCAGGCCATTGCCGGAAACCAGCTGCTTCCTGATTCGGTTTGGGAAAAAGCATCGGGATACACCATCCTCGAGAACAACCTGTCAGTAAAATATGGAATGGGATGGCGGGTGCAAAGCTTCAGAAACAAACAGGTGGCATACCATCCCGGACAATGGAGTGGGTTCCGCACAATCCTGATGCGTTTTGTGGAAGACGATGCCGTACTCATCATTCTTAACAACACCAACCGAAACATTTCCTGCGTTACAGATGCCCTCCAAAACATGCTCTTCTTCAACGAACCGGTCGCCGGAAGTCCGGAACCCGCACAATATGACCCCCGGATTGCTTCTGGCTACTAACCGCGTTGCTTCTGGCTACTGACCGCCTTGTTTCTGGCTCCTGACCTTTGTTTGTTCGGGCAAACCTTTCCGGTGTTCTTGTTTTGCTGCTTATTTCGGGGGCAGAAAAGCGTGCTTTTCCGTACCTTTGTACCGGGAACGAAAACATTGCGTTAACTCAATCGTTACAGCTGAACGTTGCAGGCAGCTGAAACAATGTGCAAACACCTGACACTGCAGACTGTGCCAAAACACCGTGTTATGGAGATCAAGATCGTAAACCATTCAGACAACCCTTTGCCCTCCTATGAAACGGCTTTTTCGGCCGGTATGGATCTGCGTGCATCCCTTTCACAACCTGTAACGCTGAAGCCAATGGAAAGATCGCTGGTTGGCACCGGACTGTTTGTTGAGCTGCCGCCGGGATTTGAGGCCCAGGTAAGGCCCCGCAGCGGAATGGCAATAAAGCACGGTGTTACCGTGCTCAACACTCCCGGGACCATAGATGCCGACTACCGGGGAGAAGTGAAGGTGATCCTGGTTAACCTGTCGGACAAAGATTTTACCATACACCATGGTGACCGCATTGCACAAATGATTGTAGCATCTCACCAAAGGGCAACACTGATCCCTGTTTTAAAACTCAGTGATACTTCCCGCGGTGCCGGGGGTTTCGGCCACACGGGAACAAAATAACAGAACAATGATCCGATACGCCCGATATATTGTTATGCTCTTTTTCCTTGCCGGCTTGCTGGCATGCAGCACTGCAAGGGACCAGGTTGCCACAAACCGGGAAACAGAAGAACTGCCCAGGGAAAAAGTATCTGAACAGGAACAACTCGAAAGCACCGCGATGCTGATCGACGGAATACAACAGAAGCTGCTGGGTAACCTGAGCCGCGCTGCCTCCCTGTTCAATGACGCCACACTGAAAGACCCGCACAACGATGCTGCCTGGTTCGAGCTGTCAAAAGTGCACGCCAGGAGCGGCAACCTTGCCAATGCATATAAATATGCCAACAATGCCAGTAAAATCGACCCTGGCAATCAGGAGTACCACCTGCTGATTGCCGACATCTACATCCTGAAAGACAAAATGTCGAAAGCGGTAGGTGTGTATGAACAACTGGCCAGGGACAATCCGGAAAACATCGAACTGCATAAAACCCTTATCTCTGCGTACCTGCATAACGACCAGTACGACGAGGCGATCAGTGTCATTGATCATATCCAGACAATAACCGGTTTTTCCAGGGAGGTAAGCATCCAAAAACTACGGATCCTGGTGAGCCAGGAAAAATTCAACGAAGCAATCAAAGAGGCAGAAAAAATGATCGGGTTCTATCCCGAAGAAATGCTCTTCTATGAGCTCCTGGGCGACATGTATTTGGAAACGGGACAGAACGAAAAAGCAAAAAACACGTTCATGCAAATGCTTGAAGTGGACCCCGACAGCCACATGGCAAGGTTGTTGCTCGCTGACTACTACCATCAGCAAGATGAGCCGGAAAAGGCCTATGAACAGCTTGTTGTGGCTTTCCGGAACCCTGCGCTGGAGATTGAAGGGAAAGGACGGATCCTGTTTTCATATATGTACTGGTCGGAGGAGGATCCGCAATACCTGCATCAGGCCCTGAAGCTGTCTGAATTGCTGATCGAAACACATCACAACGACCCGGAAGCGTTCCTGATACGGGGCGACCTGCTGCAAAAGAATGACCAGATAGAAGAGGCGCGCGATATGTACCTGAAAGGTGCCGGACTTGATCCCTCCGGTTTGACCGTTTGGCAACAAATACTGAGCATAGACCTGCAACTCGGCGACTATGACAAGATGCGGGCGCACTCCGATATGGCCCTGGAATACTTTTTTGAACAACCAATCCTTTTCCTGTTCAACGGACTGGCAAACATGCAGCTTAAAGACTATGAAAGTGCCGCATCATCGCTCGAATACGGATTGATGATCGCAGTGGAAGATGAAGACCTGCAGCAAGATTTCCTTACCATGCTGGGCGATACGTATTACTACCTCGACGCCCATGAGGAGTCTGACAGATACTACGAAAAAGCGCTGGAAAAAAATCCGGACAATGCCACCGCCCTCAACAACTACAGCTACCACCTGGCCCTGAGGAAGGAAAGGCTGGATGAAGCGCGCAGCATGTCGGAGCGATCACTCGAGATAGACCCTGGCAATGCTGCCTTCCTCGACACCTTCGGGTGGATCAAATACCAGATGAAAGACTACGAAGCAGCCAAAAAGTGGATCAGCAAAGCGCTTGAGGCCTCAGAAAAACCAAGTGCCGCAATCCTCGAACACTATGGGGATGTCCTCTATCAGCTCGGACAAAAAGAGAAGGCCCTGCGCTATTGGAAAAAAGCAAAAGAAGAAGGGAACGGATCGGAGTTTCTGGACAAGAAAATTGAGGATCAAACGTTGTATGAATAAAAAAACGGTCGTGCCAAACAGAATAATACTTTCCCTTTTGTTCTTTGCGCTGTTGTTCAGTGCTTGCGGACCATTGAAAGAGGTAATAATAACCCCCGAAACGGAAGAGGTACACGTGTCGCGAATACTGTCTGCGATGAAAGCAAATGAGGCGTCTTTCGAGTTCTTCTCTGCCCGTTTTTCGGGCGACGTGTCATTTGATAACAGCACATACAGTATCAGCGGCATCATCCGCATCAGGAAAGATTCAGCCATATTCGTCTCCCTCTCCCCCATAATGGGCATAGAAATGGCCCGCGCACTGATCACTCCTGATGATGTGAAAATCATTAACCGGCTGGAAGGAACTTATTTCGAGGGCGACATGGACTATGTGAACAACATGCTGGGAACGGAACTCGATTTTTATATGCTGCAGGCCCTGCTCGTTGGAAATGATTTTTCCCACCTTTCGTCAGAAAACTTTTCAGTAAAACCGGAAACAAACAGGTTGCTGCTGCAAAATCCGCAAAGGTACCCGGCAACAAGCCGCGCAAACAACCAGTTCTTTCAGCAAAACCTGTTGCTCGACAACCAGTCATATAAAATTACCGAAAACACGCTTTATGATCCGCTGACAAGAAGGAGCATCCGGACAAGATACAGTGCGTTTTACCAGGTAACCGGACAATTGATGCCCAGCCGGCTGTCGGTGATATTCACCGAACCCGGCGCCCAGGCCGAACTAAACATCAGGTACAACCGGACATCAATTGATAATCCGCAACCCATCACCTTTTCTGTCCCCGAAAGATACAGGCCGGTTGACGGAAACCACTGATGGGGCCCCAACCCAACGTGATCATCCCAGGAATGACATACACTGCCATGAAACATTATGTGCCAATGTACGTATTGTTTAATAAAGAGTTCAGTTGTTTTTCCCATGAGAACACTACCACTGTATATTTGTGCACTTTTGATGATGACCGCGGGGATGCAGCACCTGCATGCCCAAACACGCGACGAGCTGGAGCGAAACAAGGAACGGCTTGAGCGCGAGATCCGCATCACCAGCCAGCTGCTTCGCGAAACAAGACAAACGGCCGAAACGAATGTAAACCGGCTGGTGATGATCAACAACCAGATCGACCGCAGGGAGCAACTTCTTGGGACCATTCAGAATGAACTGCGAATGATCAACCGCCGGATCTCCACACTGACACGGTCAATAGAAGAACTTGAAAATGACCTTGAGGAGCTGAAGGAGTCTTATGCCAGACTGATACGGTATGCTGCGCGCAACTATAATCCCCACCAGCGCATGATGTTTGTTTTTGCCTCCGAGAACTTTAACCAGGCGTATTTGCGTATGCGCTATATGCAACAGTATAGCAACCACAGACGACAGCAGGCCGAACAGATCAGTGAAAAACGTTCGCGTATGGAAGAACAACTGGCCGTGCTGGAGGAAGAGAAGGAAAGGCAACAGCACCTGTTGTCGCGACAACGCGATGAAGTACGCGAACTGGCAAAAGAACAATCAACCCAGGAACAAACGGTGTCACAGCTAAAAAACAAGGAAGGGGAGCTTCTGTCGCAGTTAAGGCAGCAGGAGCGAGAGGCGCAGCAGTTGCAAAATGCGATCAGGCAGGTGATTGCAGAAGAACGTCGTCGGCTTCACCAACAAGCTGAAGCGGAAGGGCGGGTTACAACCGATATGTTTGCCCTCACCCCCGAAGAACAGATCCTGTCTGACAACTTTGCCGGCAACAGGGGCAACCTGCCCTGGCCACTTGAAAGAGGCGTTATAACAAGTCATTTTGGCGAACAACCACACCCGGTTTTGCCAAACATAAAAATATCAAACAACGGCATCGACATATCCACCCACGAAGGTGCCCTGGCACGGACCATCTTCGACGGAACCGTATCGAGGGTCATATCCGTCCCCGGCGGCAACTATGCGGTGATTGTCAGACACGGTGAATACCTGAGTGTCTATTCCAACCTGACTGAGGTTTTTGTGGTGAACGGACAGGCTTTGAATGCGCGGGATGACATTGGCACAGTGGGGACCAACAGGCGCAACGACAAAACCTCTCTACACCTCGAAATATGGAAAGGCAATGACAAGATGAATCCGGCTTCCT
>PWKN01000288.1 GCA_003559735.1 Bacteroidales bacterium
CTTATCCCATTCAACCATTACCATTCCTTCCGATCCGGACATAAGGGTCAGTTGACCATCCTCCCACAGAATATCATCAATCCACGTAGTTGAACTGCTTACATGAACGCCACTTCCCTGATTCGGAACAATAAAGGCTTCCCGTGTATCGTCAATCATTGTAAAGGTAAAGGGCAGATAAATGGTATCATTTTCTATCCGGTAAGAATGGTTGAGTACGGCAAGCACCTGCTCGCTTTGTATGGGTATTTTCTGCAGGTGATGAAGGGGCTTTGCTGAAAAAGCGACAACCTGGCCCGCTCCCGATCCGGAATTTACCCTGGCGTATATTTCAGGAGCAGACCCTACCGGGCCACTTATCTCCATAGGAATATCATTCAGAAAAGGGAGTACCCGTCTGGACTTATTCACCAGACTTCCGGTCCGTTCAAGCTGTTCGTCTGACAAGCGTTCCAGATTGCCCCAAAACCCATGTCCCGCAATCAGGCTTGAATTTACATTATACCGCTGTGCAAAAAACGGCCACACATTGTGCGGGTAATTGGCATAAGTGAATAAATCAAGCGGAATAATACCATTGTATTTATTGGGGATAGCACGCATGGATTTAGCCCTGTAGGAGCTGTAGTCGCCATATCCTGAGGCCCCGTTATTCATCCAAAAGAACTTCCCTGCCTGCAGGGTGATCAGCCCCGGCACCGCTCTTCTTGCCTCGGTAAGATCGATCTCAATCACCACTTCTTCATCATATTCCAACAGTTCGAGCATGGCTTCGGTAACATAAATCGGGAGCAGGTACTCATATCTTGCCCTTCTTTCTTCTTTTGTATGACTTTCATCACCATGGTGCAGGCCAGGCAACGACGAATTAAAGGTATTGATGGCATCCCATTTGAAAAAACGTGCCCCCTGATCGATCAGCCATTTGCTGTCGGCCACCAGGGTATCTTTAAAGTCGCTGACGAAGTCGAAAGCCGGATGGCCCCACTGCGCCCTGATGGGTTCATCGTTATCGTCGGTAATGACCCAATGAGGGTTGTTTTTAAAACGGTCGGCCTCACGGGCAATTCCCATGGGTGACAGCCAGATGCCCATTTTCATTCCATTGGCCTCGATGGCTTCGCGCAATGGAGGCAGGCCATTTGGAAGCCGTTCCTGGTGAGGTTTCCATACGCCCTGCATCTGATTCCAGCCATCATCGAGCACGAAAATTTCCACGTTTAGTTTGGCAGCGCGCTCTATTTCCTCCAGAATCCGTTTTTCGGTAAACACCTCCCAAATGCTTTGGCTCGCCGATCCGATAGCGCGTTGCATACCCCATGTGTTATAATAATATTCAGGTATACGTGAAACTGGAAATTCGGTAATCTGATGAAGCAAATAGTGGTGGATCAGGGGTTGTATGGGTTCATCATTACCGGTAAAAGCACTGGCCGTCCAGACCGAAGAATAGGGCTTTTGAGACCTGATCATTTCTCCTTCCAGATAGCCGCCTCTCAATATCTCAACCGATACATCCACTGCCTGGTCAGAAAGCTGATGCCTGATACCCAGAAACCAGAAATCCCGGTCTTCTTCCTCTGTCAGAAAGAACCCATCAACACCCTGCAATGCATCGACCGATAAATCAGAAGTTGTTTCAGGTATCAGGCTTGCTTCCAGCCCTTCGCGGCTATCCTGCGAGGCATGTTCGTATACAGAGAGCCAGGTAAAATATGGTTGTTCTACAATGGCAAACGGCCCCTTCATCATCAGGTTTTCTGATTGTGAATCGGATAAGTTCTCCCAGTTAAAGGAGATGATGCCGGGATGGAACATGTGGTTTTGTGCCAGATTGAAATAGGCCCCGCCATCGAATTTACGGTCGTCATAAGAGGCATGCTCATCAAAATCAATGGCCTCCTTTCCCCATGTCGCTATACGGATTTCGGTGGAGGTAAGATTTTTGCCGGCCGCAATGGCGTACTGTGGAAACTTAAACCACAGGCGGCCCTCGTGTTTGTTCAGCGAAAACTCCAAGCCTTCAGGGCTTCTGAGCTCCAGCCTTTCTCTTATGAGCGTACTTTCGGGATACAGAATATTATGCACAACAATGTGCAGTCCCTCAACGGGGCCGCTTGCCGCCCTGAAATGCAATTCTGCATGGCTTCCACCGTTTCGCAGCTCCTTCTCCGAAATGGTATCAAGAACCCAGAAAGGATCATTGGAGGTAACTTTCTGTTTATTAACGACAAATTCAAACCACGGCAAATGGCTGTCAGAATGAATGAGTTCACGGTTGTTTTTCAGGTCAAAATAGCTGGCCACCTTGACAGGTGCAGGGTTTTTACCGGAAGCCAGCAGGGTTTTCTGCACCATACTGTTTTCCAGGATAATTGTTCCATTGCTGTATGTTGTTCTGCCATGGGATGCTCCCTTTACAAGAAAAATTGAAAGGATAAAAATGAGTAATGTCTTTTTTTTCATTTTTCGGGTAAATTATGAGTGATTTTAAAGTTGCAGGCTAAGTCCTGAAACGCCAGCATCAGTTTCATTCAACGGGTACCAATCTGAAAGAATCTTCCGGTGTTTCTCCATATTTTTCGCGTAAGGCATCGAGTTGACGGTGAAGATCTTCTCGTTCAGATGCATAAGCGGGATCGTGGTAAACGCTTTGCATTTCATGCGGATCGGTTTTTCGATCATACATTTCCCATTCATCAATATCATAATAAAAATGGATAAGTTTATAGCGATCGGTTGCTATGCCATAGTGCCGTTTTACACTGTGCACGGCAGGGTACTCGTAATAGTGGTAGTAATGGGCCGTTCGCCAGTCGGTTACCATTTCGTTGCCGAGCAGGGGAACCATGCTTCTTCCCTGCATGTCATCGGGCTCTGGGAGACCCGCAGCATCAAGAAAGGTTTGGGCAAAGTCAAGGTTGGATACAAGGTTTGTATTTACACTTCCGGGTTCAATTACACCCGGCCATCTGATCACCAGGGGTGTACGATAAGATTCTTCATACATGAACCGTTTGTCGAACCAGCCGTGTTCTCCCAGGAAAAAACCCTGATCTGAGGTATATATAACTATGGTATTCTCATCCAGACCCGACTCTTTCAGGTATTGAAGGATACGCCCAACGCTTTCATCAATCGATTGTATGGTTGCCAGGTAATCATGCATATACCGCTGGTACTTCCATCGCACCAGATCGTCGCCCTCCAGGTTCATTTCTTCAAAAGCATCGCGCAGAGGATCATAGGTCATATCCCACAAACGTCGTTGGTCATCATCCAGTCTATGGAGGGTTCTCCTGTATGTCCAGCCAGTGGGGTTTTCTGGCCACATTTTGAGGTCTTCCTGCAGGCGCATGGTGGTTGCTATCGACATGTCCTGTTCACGGGCAGCAGTTCCCATGCCAGAGTGATCGCTAAACAGGTTGACAGGTTCGGGGAATTCCACTCCTTTAAAACGGCTGAGGAATTTCGGGCCCGGCTCCCACTCGCGGTGGGGCGCCTTATGGTGCATCTTCAGCATAAAAGGCTTATCATGGCCTTTCATGTCTTTGAGCCATTCGATGGTTTTATCGGTGATGATATCGGTTACATAGCCATGGACTTCATATTCTCCGTAACTATTAATAAAAGCAGGATTGTAATAATGACCTTGTCCGGGAAGGATATCCCAATGATCAAATCCGATTGGCTCCGATCCCAGGTGCCATTTGCCGATGATGGCTGTGGCATATCCCCCCTTCTGCATAAGCTTGGGGAAAGTTTGCTGGCTTCCATCAAAATCTCCTGAAACATAAACATTGCCGGCAAAACCATTGAGATGACTGTACTTGCCCGTAAGTATCGTTGCCCTTGATGGGCCGCATATAGAATTGGTTACCAGACACCTGTCAAAACGCATTCCCTCGTTGGCAATCCGGTCAATATTGGGTGTGGGTGCAACATATTTTAATCTTTCGTTGTAAGCACTTACGGCCTGCCAGGCATGATCATCACTCATAATGAAAATAATATTGGGAAGCTGGCTTTCGGTTTTCTGTTCAGCCTGGCATGAGGCCAATAGCCCAATAGTACACACTCCTGCAGATTGGATGAGTAATCTTGTGGTTGTTTTGGCATTTTTCATTGTCGGGGGCTTTTTTTATCTGTTGTCAGATTTGCCGGCTAATCGCTCCTGATGAATGCAGACACAAAGGTGAATTCCCTTCCAAATCGTCTTGTCATCTGTACATTAATTGTTATTCAGAATGTTTATCCAAAATTACACCCTGACAACAACTTTACACATGACAGGAATCTCAATTGTATGGGATTCCTGTGACTGACGTTTTTATTTCCGGCAATTGGATTACTTGACATTACCTCAACAAAGGACTTGGGGTTTTAATTTTTACAATTGATGATTGTGTTTTTTTCAGACCCTGTAATTTTTACATAGTTTTTATCACTATTAAGAAAACTCGTTTACAAAACATCTGAAAAATCATATTTTTAACTCGTCATTATTCACTTATTGAAAACAAACATCATGAACAAAATCAAAACTGTATTTTTCTTGTTGATAATCAGCCTTTTCATCAACCCGGTTTCGGCACAGCTATTATGGAAGGTTGAAGGGAATGGGCTGCAGAACCCCTCTTACCTTTATGGCACCATGCACATCCTTTGTCCGGATGATTTTCACATTTCCGAACAGGTACTGAAAGCTTATCAAACTACCGATGCCCTGGTGCTGGAGCTCGATCCCACAAACCCTGCAGTGCTGGCCGAAATGCAACAACTGTCGCTCAATCCGGGATTTGAAAACATCTATAAGGTCCTGCCTGAAGAAGACTATGAGAAGATTGACCGCGTGCTGACCAAAAACTTTGGTGCCACACTGGACCAGATGGGCGTAATGAAACCCTTTGTGCTGATGTCGATGCTTACGATGACGCTTTTCCCCTGCGAGCAGCTGGAAAGCCCTGAGATTTATTTCGTGGGGCTGGCCAATGAAGATGACAGGGAGATCATTGACCTTGAAACAGCCGCCCTGCAAATGGGGATTTTCGATGAAATACCCACCGACATACAGATACAGGAAATGCTCAGGATGTTAGACCAGGAAGGCATTGAGGAATTCCAGGCCATGAAAAAGGCCTATCTTGCAGAGGACCTTTTGGCATTGGAAGAGGTAATGACTTCAAATGTGATGATGAAAGAATGGGAACACATTATCCTCAGTGACAGAAACAAACAGTGGGTTAAAGACCTGGCACCCATTATGCCGGAGAAGAGCCTTTTTATTGCTGTGGGAGCAGGACACCTGCCCGGAGATGAGGGCGTTATAGAATTGCTCAGGAAGGAAGGTTTCCGGGTGACACCGGTATTGTAAACGGCATTGTAAACCAATAGTGACCGGCGGTATCAATGAAAGAAAAGGAGTTTCTCAGTCATATCAACGAAAACACCGGGCTTATCTGGAAGTTGCTGCACCTTTACTTCCAGGAGGAAGATGCAAAAAGGGACATGTTCCAGGAGGTTGTGCTGCAATGCTGGGCAGGCAGAAACAACTTCCGAGGCGATGCAAAAGTGAGTACATGGATCTATAAAGTAGCACTATTCACTATCCTGGCCTCACAAAGAAAAAACGCAAAACATCAGCATGCTCCGCTTGCCGAAGCAGATGAAAAGCATCTGGTCACCGAAGGAGAGGCCAGGGCTGATCAATCGGAGGCGCTATACAGATGCATCCAAAGGCTTAAGGATGTAGACAAAACGATCATTACCATGCATCTCGACGGGTTTTCCAATCCTGAAATTGCCGAATTCCTGGGTGTTTCCATAAACAACCTGAATGTTAAACTTCACAGGGTAAAAGAATCGTTAAAAAAGCAATTGACCAATGAATGAGATGGATTTAAAGGAAATATGGGGAAAAAGTACCGGAAATGTGGTGGAAAAGCCCGTTTACGACATAAAAGCCATGCTTTCAGGGAAAAGTATTTCTCCACTTCGTAAGCTCAAACGCAACCTCTACATTCACATGGCTTATGGTGTAGCAGGTATCGGCTTTTTTGCAGCAGTTATGTGGTTTTTCCCTTATACTGCAGTTTTTATTGGTTCTGGCATTATCATGGCCATATCCATATTTTTCCTCGGACAGTTGTCGGTAATGGCACGAAGCCTGGAGCGGCTGATCAAACTAAAGCCCGGCAACTTACTGGAGGCGCTGCTTCAGCAACACACGCTGATACGCTCCACTTTCAGGGCGCAGGAAGCAATTGCAATACCTTTCTATGCTGTCAGCATATTACTGGGAATGTATCTCGGATTCATTCATGACAGAGGCCCTGCTGACTTTTCACCGCAACTTCAAATCTGGATAATCATTGGGATAGTGATGGTTATATGGACCTTTTTGGCACACAAATTTGAACGCTGGATGAATCAAAAGGCATTCGGGGTGCACCTGGATCACATGAAAGAGATCATTTCACAACTTGAACAGGAGCCGGAATCGATTATAGAAAACAGCTTATAGAGCAATAATCTTCAATCATTCGGATTAAGAAAACCGACGATTTCCGGCTTTCGGGCGTAAAACTGGAATGTCTGACCTCGGGAACAACTTCTACAAATGAAAAAAACAGGCGATTCTAACCTAAAACAACAATCATGGAGCAAACCGAGAAAACTTTATTGAACAGCATCTATGATAATATAATCAGGGATATGCGTATAGTCATGGCACTGTTTTATGTGTTTGCTGTTGGCATAGGAATGCTATTTGCGTATTTCAGGTACTCGCAGTTTGGCATCAACATATTCGAATATGCTGACTTATTTGACTTTTTGATTACTCCGTTTTCCGACTATAGGATCATGTTGTTTGCCGCTGTTTCATTAGCCTTAGCCTATGGTTTTATTGTGTTTGATTCGATGTGGAAACAAAAGTTTCCGAGATCTTATACAATCGTAAACTTTGGCCTGCCCAAAACCCGGTTTTTTAAGTATTACAGGTCTGCTGCTTCTATTATTATCATTATATTTTACTTGTTTGTATCAGCTA
>PWKN01000241.1 GCA_003559735.1 Bacteroidales bacterium
CCGACCGGTAACCCTTTTCCGCGGAAGCTGGAAGTCCCTGCGGGAGCTTCCAGTTCCTCGCCAAGGAACTTCCAGCTTGCGTCAGCAACTGGAAGCTTCCGACCGGTAACCGTTTTCCGCGGAAGCTGGAAGTCCCTGCGGGAGCTTCCAGTTCCTGCGGGAGCTTCCAGTTCCTGCGGAGGATAATGACAGATTATCATTACTTTTGCCAGTAAAAAACAAATGAAGGCTGTCATTATTTCAATCGGCGAGGAACTGTTAACCGGTCAGACTGTCAATACCAATGCCGCGTGGATTGCCATGCAACTGAATCATGCCGGCATTGAGGTTATGGAAACAAGGGTGGTGACCGATAACAAGGATGACATCTTACGCACGCTCCGGTCAGTTGAACATATGGCACCTCTGGTTTTGATAACCGGCGGACTGGGACCTACGCGCGATGATGTGACCCGGGAGGTATTGTGCCGCTATTTTGACGCATCCCTTGTGCCTGATCAACAGGTGCTGGATGACATAACCGGGTTTTTCGCATTGCGTGGCCGGAAGATTACAGAGATCAACCGCGACCAGGCGTTGGTGCCCGACAAAGCGGAAGTTATCCGGAATCCATACGGAACGGCCCCTGGCTTTTGGTTTAAAAGGGAAGGCATGTCTGTGATCGCTATGCCGGGCGTGCCTTATGAGATGAAAGAGATGGTGAACAAGCATATCGTGCCTGCACTGATGCAAAAACCACGCGACCAGTACCTTGTTCACAAGACAATCTTAACCCATGGCATTGGTGAGTCTTACCTGGCAGAAATCATTGCCGGATGGGAAGACAACCTGCCTGAGAACATCAGCCTGGCATACCTCCCCTCCACCGGCATTGTCAAGCTCAGGATCACGGCAAAAGGCCGGCACGAACAATCGTTACACAAAGCCATCGAAGAACAGGTAGAAAAGCTTTTGCAACTGATTCCCGAATATATCTGGGGATATGATAACGATACCCTGGAAGGGGTGGCAGGCCAGATGCTCAAAGACCAGGGCAAAACGGTGTCGACTGCCGAAAGTTGTACGGGGGGAACCATCGCCCAAAAGATAACAAGCATTCCCGGCAGTTCGGCATGGTTTGCAGGAACCATCGTGGCGTACCATAACCGGGTCAAACAGGAGATCCTCAATGTAGCACCACAACTGATCGGGACACATGGTGCCGTTAGCAGGAAGGTCGCAGAAGCAATGGCAGAAAATGTAAAAAAACTGTTAAATACTGATTATGGTATTGGTGTAACCGGTATTGCAGGACCAGATGGGGGAAGTAAGGAAAAACCGGTGGGTACGTCGTGGATTGCCATTGCCACAGGCAATGGGGTCAGCAGCAGAAAATTCAGATTTGGCGACAACAGGGAAAGGAATATCAGCAGGACAGCCAATGCGGCACTGGCTATGCTCATAGAACAACTAAAACAAGAAACTGTCAATCCCCCCGGCAGGTAATGTTTATGTTCTGGCCTTCCAACTGTAATATTGCGCAGGCTAAAGATTTCAGCCAGGTAGTTTGCCTAAGCAGAGGCTGTCTATATAGTCAAGTGTCTGAACGATAATGCCCGGGTTCAAGTCAAGGCTTGCGCAGTTTTGAAAACCAAGGAATTTACACTTGTAAATGAGTGTTTTCAAAACAAGCACAGCGCAGAAACCGGATAGAAGAGACAGACACTAAAGAGATACCGGCACACAAACTGCCGGTACCGGTAAAAACAACAGCAACCCGATGGAACATACAGACCATTTTTTTAATCTGTTCAACGAATGTGAGCGTCTCAGGGAATTAACGGGCTTTCTGAAGCTCAACGGAGCAGAAGCAGCCACTGCAGAAGGTCTGGCCGGTTCGTCAAATGCAGTGATTGCAGCAATATCGGCAAAGCACGTAAACAAACCCTTTCTCTTTATCCTTTCTGACAAAGAATCAGCCGCCTATTTTTTTAATGACCTGGAAAACCTTCTTGGTGAAAAAGACAAAAAATATGAGAACAGAAACACGTTCTTTTTCCCAGCATCCTGCAAAAATCCCGAAGACAGGCCAGGGGAAGACAAAGCGGGAATACTGCTGCGCTCTGAAGTGATCAACCGGCTTGTTTCTGACAACAAACAATGCATGGTGGTCACCTGGCCGGAGGCCATTGCCGAAAAAGTGCCATCAGGTAAAGCCATTAAAAAGAATATGATCACGATCAGCCGCAATGAACGGCTGTCGGTCGATTTTTTGCTTGAGTTGCTGCCGGAATATGACTTCGAATATGTCGATTTCGTAATTGAACCTGGCCAGTTTTCTGTCAGGGGATCCATTATAGATGTATTTTCGTTTTCAAATGACTATCCATTCCGCATAGAGATCATGGACAGTTTGGTTGAAAGCCTGCGTACCTTTAATCCCGAAACACAATTGTCGGTCGAAATACTCGATACAATACATATCCTACCCGACATACATACCCTTCAGCAGGAAACAACGGAGGCAAAAGAGTGTTTGTCCGACTCCATGCCCCAAAATACAATATTGTGGGTGGAAGATACCCAACTGTGTGTCGAAAAAATCCGCTCAGGCTTCCAGAGCAACTATTTCAACAAGGAAGGGCATGCAACACCGGAAGAGATCAAAGCCACTTTTAACCGGCACCGTCTGATCGAATTCCGCAAGACAAAGACACTTAAGAACAAAGGGAAACGATTTCTGTTTGATCATTCACCCCAGCCCAGCTTTAACAAACATTTCGAGTTACTGATCAGCAACCTGGAACAAAATACCGGTAACGGACTGAAGAACATACTTCTTTTCGACTCGCCCAAACAGGTAACACGCATACAAAAAATATTTGAAAGCATATTGGACAATGGGGTCCGCACGGAACAATTTCATTATGAACCTTTGCTGCTGACCCTGCATGAGGGTTTTATTGACAATGAAAACAAGCTTGCCTGTTATACTGATCACCAAATATTTGACAGGTACCACCGCTACCGTATCCGTGATAAGTTCCCGGGAAAGGAAGCCATCAGCATAAAAGCATTGTATAACCTGAAGCCGGGAGACTATGTGACCCATATCGATCATGGGGTGGGTATTTTCAGTGGTCTGGAAAAGATCGATGTGATGGGAAGGGTACAGGAGGCCATTCGCCTGATCTATAAAAACAACGACATCCTGTATGTCAGCATTCACAGTCTGCACCGCATCGCAAAATATACCGGGAAAGAGGGGGTGGCCCCTACCCTGCACCGCCTGGGATCAAATGCATGGAACAGGCTCAAGGAGAAAACAAAAAAACGGGTCAAAGACATTGCGCAGGATCTTATCCGGCTCTATGCAAAGCGAAAGGAACAGAAAGGCCATGCTTTTTCGCCCGACAGTTATTTGCAGCATGAGCTGGAAGCATCGTTCATCTTTGAGGATACCCCCGACCAGGAAAAAGCCACCATCGCCATAAAAAGGGATATGGAGTCGCCAACACCAATGGACAGGCTTATATGTGGAGATGTGGGGTTTGGAAAGACAGAAATAGCGATCAGGTCGGCTTTCAAGGCCGTTAATGATTCCAAACAGGTTGCAGTACTGGTACCTACCACCATCCTGGCTCTGCAGCATTATTATACATTTACCGGCCGGTTAAGGGACTTCCCCTGCAATATCGATTACCTGAGCCGTTTCAGGTCAGCAGCTGAAAAAAAACAAGCGCTGAAAGGTGCCAGGGAGGGTTCGGTCGACATACTGATAGGCACCCACCGGTTGCTCAGCAAAGACATTGAATTCAAGGACCTCGGATTGCTGATCATTGATGAGGAACAAAAGTTTGGTGTTGCGGCCAAGGAGAAACTTAAACAACTGCGTGTTAATGTAGACACACTGACACTCACCGCCACACCCATCCCACGTACATTGCAATTTTCACTGATGGGGGCAAGAGACCTCTCCTATCTGAACACACCACCGCTGAACCGGTACCCCATCATCACCGAAGTGCATTCATTCAATGAAGACCTGATCAAGGAAGCCATAGAATATGAGCTTTCGAGAGGGGGGCAGTTATATTTTGTGCATAACCGGGTTCAGAATATTGCAGAAATGGCTTCCATTGTACAGCGTGTTTGTCCGCAAGCATCTATTGCCACCGCACACGGACAATTGGAAGGCAGCAGGCTGGAAAAGATCATGACCGACTTTATTAACGGTGAATACGATGTGCTGGTCGCGACCTCTATCATTGAATCCGGACTCGATATCCCCAACGCCAATACCATCATCATCAACAATGCACATCATTTCGGACTGAGCGATCTGCACCAGATGCGCGGACGGGTTGGACGTACCAACAAAAAGGCCTTTTGTTTCCTTTTGGCACCACCGCTTACCACGCTCACCGATGAAGCGCGCAAACGTTTGAGATCGATAGAAGAATTCTCCGATCTTGGCAGTGGGTTCAATATTGCCATGAGGGATCTCGACATCAGGGGAGCAGGTAATTTGCTGGGTGCCGAGCAAAGTGGTTTCATTACGGAAGTGGGACTCGACACCTACCATAAGATCCTTGACGAAGCCATCGCTGAACTAAGGGAGACCGAATTTAAAGGGTTGTTCAGCAAGGAATCAGACAAGCAGGTCAGACAACAGTACCAGGTTCCTGACTGCCACCTGGAAACCGACCTGGAGCTGATGATCCCCAGCGATTATGTATCAAACATAGAAGAGCGGCTCAACCTCTATAAGGAACTCGACGGTATCTCTGAAGAGAATAACCTGGATGCTTTTGCAGACAAAATGAAAGACCGGTTCGGTCCGTTACCCGGCCAGGTCAAAGGCTTGCTCAAAGCGGTAACATTCCGTTGGATGGCCCGGCACGTTGGTTTTGAAAAAGTGATACTTAAATCGGGTAAAATGATCGCACATATGCCCGATAGCGACAACGGCTCTGACTATTACAAAAGCGATGCATTCAGCAGCATACTCAATTATGCGCAAAAGAACCCGAAAAGGTCGCAGATAAAAGAGACCAACAACCACATTACCATCATAATCGGACCAGTAAAAGGCATAGATGAGGCCGTTGAAGTGATCACAGCGATCTCAACACCTCCCTGATGTCATCCTTTAACTTGCCGGCAATACGATCAGCAGCCGCCGCATCACCCCCTTCGGCATATATCCTTATTACAGGCTCAGTATTGGATGGCCTCAGATGTACCCATTCACGGTCAAACCAGATCTTTAGTCCATCTGTCAGGTCGGTTGACTGATTGTTGTATTTTGACCGCACCCGGTCAATAACACCTGGTATGTCAATCCCGGAGGGGAGATCGATCTTGTTCTTTGACAGGTGGTATAACGGGAACTGCTTCTTCAGTTTACTGCAAGACACCCCTTGGCGGGCCAGTGATGTAAGGAACAGGGCAATGCCCGCAAGCGCATCCCTGCCATAATGTAATGCAGGATAAATAATGCCCCCGTTGCCCTCACCCCCTATGACCGCCTGGTGTTTCTTCATCGCTGCCACAACGTGTGCTTCCCCGACAGCCGAATAAAAATGCTGACCCCCATGTTTTGCCGTGACCTCAGCCAGGGCCTGTGTGGAAGAGAGGTTACTGACCGTGTTTCCTGGTGTTTTTGATAACACATAGTCGGCAACTGAAACCAGGGTATATTCTTCTCCGAAAGCTTCGCCATCTTCACAAATAATGGCAAGACGGTCAACATCAGGATCAACAGCCAGTCCGGCATCGGCATTCTCTTTCACTACCGTTGCAGACAAATGGCCCAAATGCCCGGGCAACGGTTCAGGATCATGCTGAAACAGTCCGTCGGGCTCACAGAACACCTCAACAATATCCCGCACACCCAGGGCATTCAACAACCTTGGAACCGCAATACCACCCACCGAATTGATCCCGTCAGCCACCACTCTGAATCCACAACCAGCTATCGCATCTGCATCGACAAGAGGGAGCTCCAGGATTTTTTTTATGTGGTTGTCAAGCAGTGTATCATCAACCACATAGCCGCCAAGCCGCCGCGACGACTCAAACTTAAAATGGCTTTTATTCATCAGCGACCGCATCTCTTCACCCTCTTCCCCTGTCATGAATTCACCCTTCGCATTGAGCAGCTTCAACGCATTCCAGTTTTCCGGATTGTGACTGGCAGTGATGATGACCCCCCCGTGGGCTTTATGATCAATCACACCCATTTCAATTGTAGGAGTGGTCGCCAGTCTGGCATCGATCACATCAATACCCATGGCCTGTAATACTGATGCCACCAGGTTGCTGATCAACGGTCCGGAGATCCTTGCATCACGCCCTATAACCACCTTCAAACGCTTTTCCTCACCGTAATTTGATCGAAGCCACATACCATATGCACCGGCAAATGTCATCACATCAACAGGCGACAGACCCTCACCGGGATATCCTCCTATTGTCCCGCGTATGCCAGATATCGAATGTAATAATGCCATACTTTTTTTGCAACAAAAGTACAAGATATTTAACAGAAATAGTCAACCCAATAAGAATGATCGTCCGGCCTTCTATCACTGTCTTAACAGCATTCCACACTTTTTATCATTTGCCCCCTTTCTGTTTGGGTGTTTTTTGGTTATTTTTGCAAAGCGTATCAAAGAAAGCCACATTGCCGACAGTCAGAAAAAAACATATTGCATTGGTTTGCATGGCATTCAGTACATTGTTGCCTTCCTGCATGCCCACGCGCGGTATTCCGGAGGACCAATACCTGCTGAACCGTAATCGCATCGTGGTTGAAAACGCACACGTGGACGCCCACCAACTGCGTAACTTTCACATTCAGACACCAAACCGCCGGATATTCGGATTATACCGTTTTAACCTGAATGTTTACCAACTTGCCGACAGGGGTGAAGAGACGCGGCTGAAACGGTGGATGAAAAATACCATTGGCGAACCGCCGGTACTTTTTGACCGGTCACTGGCCGATCAAACCAGCAGGCAGTTTGAACTGTACATGCATAACAAAGGGTACTTCAATGCAGATGTCGGTTATGATGTCAGGAAACGGGGAAAAAGGGCAGATGTGATCTTTACCTTACGGGGAAACCAGCCCTACACCATTCGCAATATTGATTATACAATCCCGGACAAACACCTGGCCCGGTTTGTACATGCCGACACCCTTGAATCGCTGATATCGCGCGGCGACAGGTATGATGTTGATGTGCTGCAGCAGGAGCGGCAAAGGCTTACCAGGGTGTTAAAGGATCAGGGGTTTTTCAACTTCTCGAGAGATTTTGTTTTTTTCAGCGTTGACAGTACACTGAATACAAACCAGATAGACCTCGAAATGATCATTAACAACCCGCGCTCCAGGTCTGCCGCACACCCGGACGGTGTTATGCCGCATAAAAGATATGTGCTGAACAACATCTATGTTTATCCGTGTTATTCGAGACTTACTGCGGGACAGCTTTTTGCCGACACAACGGTTTACCGGCAGGAGAATGACCGGGAGTCTGTCTATTCCTTTTTGCACAACGGTCCAATGCAGATCCGCCCAAAAACCATAGCCGGCAATATTCTTTTTCAGCCGGGCGACTTTTACAGCATAAGCCGTGTGGAGCAGACACATTATCATCTCGCCGGACTCAGGAATTTCCGGTTTGTGAATTTGCAGTTCAATCAGGCGGGTTATTCATCATATGCCACGAACGATACCATCGGGGCACTGGATGTAAAAGTGGAGCTTACAAGGGCGCCTGCCAATGCATTCACCATTGAGGCCGAAGGACTTAATACAGCAGGAAACCTGGGTATAGCGGGCAACTTTTTGTATCAGAACAGAAATATTTTCAGGGGAGCCGAGATTTTTAACCTGAGGTTAAAAGGGGCCCTGGAGGTTTCGGGTGAATCTGTTGACCAGCAAATATTTCAACGGTTGCCATTCAATACCATGGAGCTCGGTGCAGATGTGTCTGTCGACTTCCCAAAACTACTGATTCCTTTTGGTTTTGAAAGGTTAACCGAAACTGCACGAACGCAAACAACCCTTTTAACAGGGTTTAACTACCGGCAGCGTCCCGATTATACCCGGTACATCCTCAACATGAGTTACAGTTTTCAGTGGCAACCCGACCAGCGTCAACAGCATCAGTTCATACCACTGGAAGTAAGCTCAATAAAAATATTTAACGACTCCATTTTGCAGTCGCGGATACCAGATGAGAACCCATTGATCCTTAGTCGATACAGGGACCACCTGATCGGGGGTATGAAATATAATTATACCTTCAGCACACAGCAAATCGACAGAAAAACCGATTTTTTTTACTTCCGGAGCAATATAGAGTCGGCAGGCAATTTGATGTACCTGGCAGCTGGTGCTATGGACTTATCAAAGAACCAGGAAGGGAGTTATACAATAAGGGACATCCCATTTGCACAATATGTCAAAGGGGATGCTGATCTCAGATACTACCGGGTATTTGACGATAATACCACACTCGCTTTCCGTATAATGGGAGGTCTCGGTATTCCTTTTGGCAACATTGACGTAATGCCTTTTATCAAAAGCTATTATGCCGGTGGTGCCAACAGCGTCAGGGCCTGGAGCATATATAACCTTGGTCCGGGCGGTTACCCTGAATCCCATGCGCTGCGGTTCGACAAATATGGCGATATCAAATTAGAGGCCAACGTAGAATACCGGTTCCCTGTATACAGGTACTTTCATGGTGCATTCTTTATCGATGCGGGCAATGTTTGGTTCCTTGAGAAAAATGAACAATTTCCGCGGGGAGAGTTTGCCATCGATCGTTTTTATAAAGAGATAGCCATTGGTTCAGGGCTGGGGTTGCGGCTTGATTTCAACTTCTTTCTTGTAAGGCTTGATGCAGCCTTCCCTGTGAGGAATCCTGGCATGCCGGTGAATAGCCGGTGGATTGATGGGTGGCCCCGGTTGAACGACTGGAATTTTAACCTGGGTATAGGATATCCATTCTGATCAGAGATGAAAACAGACAACATCATCAGGGCAATAAGCCGGCAATTCCCTTACCTGCCCACAGGCGATCAGGACATGCTGATCCGTAATCTTGCCTTATTCCTGAGTGATGAAGACCCCAACTCACTGTTTATTTTAAAAGGGTATGCAGGAACCGGGAAAACCACCATTATCAGCGGACTTGTAAGGATGCTTCCGGCGGTTGGTATCGATGCCGTGCTGCTGGCCCCAACGGGGAGGGCTGCCAAGGTGTTGTCGGGCTACAGCGGACAACCTGCATTCACCATCCACAAAAAGATCTACCGCTTGCAAACATCTGGTGACGGCTCCCTGCACATTGTCCTGCAAAAGAACAAACACAGCAATACAGTATTCATTGTTGATGAGGCCTCCATGATCCCATGGCATACAGCAACAGACCAGGCAAGCCTTTTCGGGGGGGCAAGCCTGCTCGATGACCTGCTCTCATACGTATACAACAACAAAAACTGCCGCCTGATATTTATTGGCGACACGGCACAATTGCCCCCGGTTTTGTCTGCAGAGAGCCCTGCCCTGAGCAAAGCATTCCTGGAGCAACGTTTTGGCTTGACAATCAGAGAGTTCGAACTCCGCGAGGTAGTCAGGCAATCGCACGACAGTGGCATCCTGTTCAATGCAACACTAATAAGGCAGATGCTCGGTTCTGGTCCGCCCCGGTTCCCTTCCATGCGCATCGATGGCTTCCCGGATGTGATCAGGGTTCAGGGTCAGGAGGCCGCCGATGAGGTAGAAAGTGCCTATCTCGACCACGGAAGGGAGGAAGCACTGGTGATCTGCCGGTCAAACAAACGGGCAAATATGTACAACAAGCACATACGGCAAAGGGTGCTCTACATGGAAGATGAGATCAACGCCGGGGATTTGCTCATGGTGGTCAAAAACAACTATTTCTGGCTGCCTGATGATGCTGACGCAGGTTTTATTGCCAATGGAGACATTATTGAGCTGAAACGCATCAGGCGGACAGAGTCACTATACGGCTTTCGGTTTGCTGATGTAACGCTGCGAATGACCGACTACCCGTCAATGCCAGACCTTGATACAAAACTGCTGCTCGATACGCTCGACGCTGACGGACCGGCAATGCCCAAACAAGATGCCATGCGCCTGTTTGAAGCTGTTTCGGCCGATTACCAGGATATTCCCAACAAGAGAACCAGGATGGCCGCAATACGCAACAACCCTTATCTGAATGCCTTGCAGGTTAAATACGCATATGCAATGACTTGCCATAAGGCTCAAGGCGGACAATGGGGATATGTTTTTGTTGAAATGGGATACCTGCGCGATAAGGTTCCGGACAAGGAATATATCCGTTGGCTGTATACGGCAATTACCCGGGCTACAAAAAAAGTGTTCCTCCTTAATTTCAGCGACGGCTTCTTTGAATGAAAAAAGGAAAGACCCTGTTCACATAGAGGTTCCCTGCCCAGTATGACAAATAATCCATTTCACGGAACACATCTATTTTACGTCTTTTAACTAAAAAAATGGCCAGGTTTTTCGAATAATGCTTATTTTTGCTGTTGATTGTTAACAAATCAAAAACAGAAACCACAAATTATGAAGTATCCCAAAACCACAATGAGCGAACTGGCTAAGTTTTTCATGGTCTTTCTGATTGCCATGGGTGTATTGGTCAGCTTGCCTGCAACTGTCACCGCCCAGGAGCAGGATCCAGGAGAGGAAGAAGAAGATCCATGGGCAGACAAAGAGTTTCCTTATGAAGATGATTTGTTGCTCACTTTCTTTGATACCAACCAGGAAATTAGCGCACTGCAACGGAGCACCCAGGAACGGATCGCCGAGACAACAGAACAATTCGGACTCACCCGTGAGCGTTTTGACCAGATTGGACGTGCTGCACAGATTGGTGCATTGCAGGAAGGTGCCTTTTCAAATGAAGAGATAGAGGCATTTAACCAGGTTGCTCCGCAAGTCACCGAAATTCAACGGGAGATGCAGGGAATGGTACAGGTGATCATAGGAGACAGCGACATGTCAATGGATGAGTACCGCGATATCCTAAACACCTTCCGCCAGGATGAAGAGCTCAGGGAGTATGTTTCCCATCTTGCCAGGGAGCGGGCAAGAGAAAAGATCCTGGAAGAAAGGAGAAGGGAAGCCAAGAGAAAACTTGAGGAAGAAAACTGATCGGATCACGGCATCCCCTCTTTATATCACCTCTGCGACCACAAAGGTACTTCCCCCTATAAATATCAGATCTTTGGCTGATGCATCCCGTTTAGCCGCGGCCAAAGCGTCTTTTACGGTATGATATACCTCCCCACGGAGGCCAAAAAAGCTGGCATCAGATGCCAGCTTTTTTGCATCCAGTCCCCTGGGTATGTCAGGCTTACAAAAGTAATAGTGTGCATGTTGCGGCAAACACTGCAATATGGACGCCCTGTCTTTATCATCAACCAAGCCAAATACCATCCTTGTCTGGCTATGCGGAACTGAGGCAACCTGGGCCATAACCCGCCGGATCCCATCCACATTATGGGCTGCGTCACATATGACCGGGGGCCGCTTGCCAATTTGCTGCCACCGCCCCAATAACCCTGTGTTTTTTACCACATGGTTCAGTCCGTTTTTTACAGCATCATGGCCAAGAAACAGTTTTACTGTACTGTTAAGCATTTCAATGGCAGCGAGGACGGTCACCAGGTTATCCATCTGGTAAAACCCCTGAAGACCAAGTTGATATACAGCATTTTTCCCGGCATGCTTCACATCAACGATCATACTGCCAGGTGTACTCATTGCAGAACTGTTGTTGCCGGTCACTTTGTAGTGGTCGCTGGCAAACAACAACGGGACGTTCTTGTGGCAGGCTGCCTGATGAAATACCTCCTCCACTTCGGGCTGACGGAGGCCAACAACCACAGGAACACCTTCTTTGATAATGCCCGCCTTTTCGCGCGCAATACCGGTAAGGTCCGGTCCCAGGAAACGCACGTGATCAAAACCAATATTGGTGATGACGGACAGTTCAGGGGTTATGATGTTTGAAGAATCCAGCCGTCCACCCATGCCTGTTTCAACAACGGCAACATCAACTTTTTGTGCTGCGAACCATGCAAAGGTCATTGCCATGGTCATTTCAAAAAACGACGGATTGATATGGTCGAGGAACGCTTTGTGAAGCGATACAAAGTGTGCAACCTCCCTTTTCGGAATGGGTTGTCCGTTGATCTTAATTCTTTCCCTGAAATCCCTCAGATGCGGTGATGTTGCCAGTCCGGTTTTATATCCTTGTTCCTGCAGCACCGATGCCAGCATATGCGAAACAGACCCTTTGCCATTGGTTCCGGCCACATGAATGCTCCTGAATGCATTCTCAGGTTTGCCCAGGTAATGGCTGAGTGCGTATGTACGGTCAAGCGTAGCTTTATAGGCAGGCGGACCGATACGCTGGAACATGGGCAGCTGACTGAACAGATAGTCAGTTGTTTGCTTATAGGTCAATCTCATATTTAGTCCAGAAAAAAATCAATTTCCGTTTGTCAGGCCGGTACCCCGAAAGGCTAGTTGCGGCGGATAAAATTGTAGGTGATGGTGCCGATCTGTTCTTCAGGCGCATCTGCTTTCAGGTCGAAACGTGCTCTTCGTGCAGCCTCTTCTGCAATGCGGTGCAGCGTCTGGTTGGTGGTTGTTGTACCCCTTGCCCCTGCTGTTGCCCTGATTACCTGTCCTCTCCTGTTCACAGTGATCTGCACCACCACTCTTCCTGTAGCCTGTGTGGTATAGTCAGGCAACGGCAAAAAATTGGCTTGCCGGCCGTCAAGGGTATATTCAATCCCATCTCCGGGGCCAGTCCCATCATACTCATCGGCATCAATCGCCCCTTCCGGCATCCCTTCATCCCCGGTCTCCACCGTTTCACCCTGGTCCTGCCGGTCAGTGCTGCGCTGATCGCGCCCTGGAAACAACGCCCTCGGATCAACCTCCGGCAAAGGTTCCTCTTCAGGCTCTTCCTCCGCAGCGTCTTCAGGATCAGGAGCATGGTCATGCCGGTCTGCATCAGGTCGTTCACGATCGGTATGGTGTTCGGCAACTTCATCAGGCATCGGGACAGACTCTTCTGTATCCTGTGTTACAACAGCCTCGGGATCTGCTTCAGGGGTAACCCTTGACTCACGGGGATCAGGTGGTGGTGCCGCCAGAGGTTGCCGCTCCCCTGCCCCCTCTTCCATATAGCCACGTACTACAAGCACACCATGCTCTTCAGGCAAAGGATGGGGCACTGACAAACCAAAAAAGACAAATACTGCCAGCAACACAGCATGAAGAATTACTGTGGAGGCAAATGCACGGTTTTTGTCTTTTTTTTCAGGCGTGTTCATAATTTACCTTCGTGGTTGCGTTGCAAGGATCACCCTGTGTTTTAACTGGTATCTGCTGTTGATGTGCTCCACCACATCTATTACATTGACAATATGCTGCACCGGTACCGAATGATCAGCCCTCAGAACAACTGTTCCCTCCTGCTGACCCTCGAGTATAGCAATTAACCCTTCCTGCAGTCCGTCAATATCAACAGGCTGGTCTTCCAGAAAAAGCTGACGCTCTTCATTTATATGCACATTCACTGTACGCGGAGCCATGGTCCGGCTGTCGCTTGATGGCAGCAGCAGGTTGATGGCACTGGGAGCAACGAGCGTGGAGGTCAGCATAAAAAAGATCAGCAACAGAAAAACCAGGTCAGACATGGATATCATGCTGAACTGTAAATTTCTTGTATTTCTTGCCTTTATCGCCATGACAATTTCCCTTAAGAAGCCGGTTCGTGCAACAAGTCCATAAATTCAGTCGCACGGGCTTCGAGCATGAATACCACTTTTTCAATACGTGCAACCAGGATATTATAACATATGTAAGCAATAATACCAACTGTCAGTCCTGTGATGGTCGTGATCATGGCTTCATATATTCCGCCAGCCAGGAGGCTGATATCGATATTCGGTCCGGCCATCGACATATTAAAAAAGGCACGCACCATCCCCATGACGGTTCCCAGGAAACCAAGCATTGGTGCCGCACCAGCTACTGTAGCCAGCACGGCAATGTTTTTTTCAAGCTTGGCAATCTCCAGTTTGCCAACATTTTCAATTGCCGCGTTGATGTCACCAAGTGGACGACCGATCCTGACAATGCCCTTGGCGATCATCCGGGATATGGGCGACTGGTTGTTACGGCATAACGATCTGGCCGAATCTATCCGTCCGTTGTGAATGAAATCACGGATGTTGTTCATAAAGTTGGTCTCTTCATCAGAAGCTCTGCTGATGGCAAAATACCGCTCAAAAAAAATGTATACAGCCACTATTGAAAGTATGGCCAGTGGGATCATTACAATGCCCCCCTTCAGGGCAAGGTTCCAAAAAGACAAAGCCTCAGGCTCCGGCACAGGAGCCTGGGCAAGGGTGTCAACAAGCGCTTCCTGGACACCATTCTGAACCTGGATCAAAAAGGATAATAACATTGGCAAACGGTTTACTGAATTGTTTTATAGTGTTATAACTGATCTGACCTGAATTTATTTTGTTTTACGCAAAGATAATGAATATTTTATTCGGCCATTTAGCCAATCAAATTCATCACTTTTGATTATCTTTACGCTCGTTTTTTATTTCGAAAACCTAAAATGCAGAGATTATGAAGAAGATTAAAGTAGCTATTAATGGCTTTGGCCGTATTGGAAGACTGACACTGAAGGCGATCCTGGATAAGGAAAACGTTGATGTAATCGCGGTAAACGACCTGACAGACAGTGCAACACTTGCACACCTGTTAAAATATGACTCGGTTCATGGTAAGTTTCCCGGTAAGATATCTGCCGATGGAAATGATCTGATAGTAAATGGCGACAAAATCAGGGTATTTGCAGAAAAAGACCCGTCGGCCCTCCCCTGGAAGGAGCTTGGCATCGATGTCGTTGTTGAAGCCACGGGTGTTTTTCGCGACAGGAAAAACATCAGCAAACACCTGGAAGCCGGTGCAGGAAAAGTGATCCTGTGCGTACCCAGTAAAACCGCCGACGATGTAGATGCGACGGTCGTCCTGGGAGTGAACGAACACGACCTGAAACCTGAACACAAGATCTTTTCCAACGCTTCATGTACTACCAACTGCCTGGCACCGGTGGCAAAAGTGCTGAACGACAGCTTTGGCATCAAACAAGGGTTGATGAATACCATCCATTCATACACCAACGATCAGATCATTCTTGACGCCCCCCATAAGGACCTGCGTCGTGCGCGTGCAGCAGCAATGTCCATCATACCCACTACCACAGGTGCTGCGAAGGCAGTCGGACTGGTAATTCCGGCGCTTAAAGGGAAAATGGACGGATTCGCCATGCGTGTCCCCACTCCCGATGGTTCCGTGGTGGATCTTACCTGCGAGCTGGAAAAGGAAACAACCAAAGAGGAGATCAACGAAGCAATGAAAAAAGCTGCCAACGGTCCGATGAAAGGGATCCTCGAATTCTGTGAAGAACCCATCGTGTCAACAGACATCATTGGCAACACACATTCCTCCGTTGTTGACTCGCCTCTTACCCAGGTGATCAACGGAAAATTCATCAAAGTCGTATCGTGGTACGATAATGAATTTGGTTATGCCAGCAGGGTGGCTGACCTGATAGAAAAAATTGCCTGATGCAATGCAGGTTAAAAGCCAGTTCCATACTGGCTGGCCGCCCATCGCCATCAAGATAGAAGCAATTGCCTGATGCAATGCAGGTTAAAAGAGGCTCCGGCTAAATGGCGCCTCTTTTTTTTGTCATGGTAAGCGGACTACCCTACCTGCGAAACATTTGTTCAAAGCGCCGGTAACTGCGATAAAACTTTTTGCGTTTTTCCGAATCCAGCAACAGGTTGAACTGCATGGGAAATGCTTTCCATCCCAAATGCTTGTAATCAACGATGATGGGCTTCCACACCTCCTCCGATGAGCGACGCACGAAAATATTTGTGCCCACCTGGAACGTGTCAAAAAACCATATCTTATTTTTATCAAGCAAAGAGACAATGTCCTCCACTTCTCTCCAGAAAAACTCATTGCTGATCGTACCATAATCCCTTACCGGTTTTGAATGACTTCCGTCATGGTCAATGGGACGGGCAGTTAAGAGGTATTCTTTTGTGGCATCAAGGATCGGATTGAAGTAAGGTTTGAGTTCTTCCGGCAGATTCCTGTAGGTCATCAACTCTTCCTGGTTCATTTGCCGTCGAAGAAAAATGACCTGCAGGCGCTGCAAAAACCCAAGATCGGGTTTTAGCCTTTTCAGACATAATTCTGGTTGTCCCTTTACAGCAAAACACTCCCTGAAATTTCCCTCACCAATTTTTTCTGCCAGTTCAAACATGGTTGATCTGTTATAACGAATGCACAATCCTCCGGTCATGAAAACAAACCAATTAAAAACATTCCCTGTCAACATTTAACACATAGCGTTCAATTACCTCCAGTTTTCTGGCCGTATGGGCGCCATCAAACCCTTCAATATCATCATAGGAAACCTTGTCCTGAAAGGCATCCAGGAATCTGGTCGCGAGCGGGTAATAAGACCAGTGCCATTTTTCTTCTTCGTAGCCGCCATCAAACAGCCGGCCATTTGCAGTGTACGGCTGACAAAATCCGTAAACGGAGGCATTCTTTTTCATCCACCGGTACATTTTTTCCCCTTCGCCCGACTCGAAATAAGCATTATTCAGGCTGTTAAGATCAATATCGGTACCCCAGTGGTGCCGTGAAGTTCCGGGCATGGCACTAAACCGGAGGATCTCCCGTGCCCTCTCTGTTGCATCAGCAATGTCGGGAGCAAGGATATCGCCATGCAAACCCTGCCTGCCATTCCATTTGTTTTCCCATATGCGCTGCTGATGATCAAAAGTACGGGTAGCCGAAATGATTGTAAGGTCAATACCCTCTTTCCGTGCAGCCTGATGCATTTGCCTGAAGGCCTTATACCCCTCCCGGCGCATGTACATGCCCGGCCGGGACGCATGATCGTCGTCTATCATTGCAAATCCAGGATCAGTTGCCGGATTGAGCTTGCCCAGCAGCATCTCCCTGTTGATATTCTGGTATGCATATGGACCTGTTTGCTTCATTTCTGCAGATTGGTTATGCCGACCGGTTGTGTTATGATGCTCCGTCGCTTTCACCGATATGTTTTGTTCTGCCGGTTTATTGTCAGGTAACCGGATCCGGCGTGCTGCCCGGTATCCTCGTGAGAATATCAGCAACAAAGCCATCAAAACAATGAGCGCAATGACAAACGCCTGATGCCAGGATTGTTTTTTTTTCTTGTTCATGCGTTTATATGATTGCCTTGTCTCCTCCTGTCTGTGTCATTAATGCTTCTGATACGGTTACTTCAGCCATTCGTCCAGCCAACGGAAAAATTCTCTTTGCCATAATATCCCGTTTTGTGGTTGCAATACCCAGTGGTTTTCTTCCGGGAAAAAGAGCAGGCGACTGGGTATTCCCTGAAGCTGCGCGGCATTGAAGGCCTGCAGACCTTCGGCATAGGGAACGCGGTAATCTTTGGCACCATGAATGACCAGCATTGGGGTATCCCACCTGTCTACATGCAGGTGCGGAGAGAAGTCATAGCTATGGGGCCTGGGGTCCTCCCAGTAACCGCCACCAATATCGTGATTGGCGAAGAACATCTCTTCGGTTGTGCCATACCAGCTTTCCAGATTAAACAAACCACAGTGGGATATAAATGCACTGAACCGTTTATCATGGTTCCCTGCGAGCCAGAATACGCTGTATCCGCCATAACTTGCACCCACAGCCCCCAATCGTTCATCATCAACAAAAGGCTCCTGTTTTACATCATCGATGGCACTCAGGTAATCCTTCATGTTTTGACCACCATAATCAAGGCTGATCTGGTCATTCCATTCCTGTCCGAATGTCGGCAAGCCCCTCCTGTTTGGAGCCACAACGATATAATCATTGGCAGCCATGATCTGGAAGTTCCAGCGGTATGAGAAAAACTGGCTGACGGCACTTTGAGGGCCACCTCCACAATAAAGCAGGGCGGGGTATTTTTTTGAAGGGTCAAAGTTGGGGGGATATATGACCCAAACCAGCATCTCTTTGTTATCGGTGGTTGTCACCCACCGTTCTTCCACCCTGCCCATGGATATGCGGTCCAGAATGTCCCGGTTTACAAAGCTGATCTGGATCGCCGCTTCCCCCTCTTTGTCCACCAGGAAAATTTCAGCAGGCATCGACATCGACATGCGCTGGGCAACAAGGTGATTGCCGGCAACGGCTACTGACTGGTAGTTGTGATGACCTTCTGTCAGTTGTCTTATCTGCCCGGACTCGATGCTGACTGAATACAACTGGTATGTGGCATTGGTACCGCTGACAAAATAAAGCGTCCTGCTGTCGGCCGACCATGCAAAGTTCCCTGAGCTCTGGTCAAATCCTGCAGAATAATCCCGGTACTTGCCGGTATTCAGGTCCATCACCATGATCCGGTTTTTATCCGATTCAAAGCCGGGGGTAGCCATGCTTTCCCATGCCATATACCGTCCGTCGGGAGAAAACACCGGATTGCGGTCGTATCCTTCATTAAACGGAGTCAGGTTGCTGGTTTCACCTGTTTCGACATTGTAGAGATAAATATCTGCATTGGTGGATGTGGTCCACTCAAGACCCATCTTTTTCTTTGCAACATAAGCGAGTTGCCGGCCGTTCGCACTCCACGCAATTTGCGCACTTCCCCCAAATGGCGGAAGGGGTGAATCCCACGGTTCGCCTTCCATAATGTCTTTACCCGCTCCCACCTTGCCATCTTCATAATGGGCAACAAACACATGACTGAATGTTCCATCGTGCCAGCGGTCCCAGTGACGGTACATCAGGTCATAAGCAATATAGGCGTTGGCTTTCTCAAGGTCCGGGTGCTTATCGGCTGCGGTATCATGCACCTTCACCCGTTTGGTATAATAGATATGATGCATGTCCGGCGCATAGCCAAACCCGGTAATGCCCCCATCCAGATGGGTGATCTGCTGTACATTGGTCCCGTCAGGGTCCATTTCAAACATTTGGTTCTTTCCGTTAACCGGTTTCAGAAAACCAATCCTTTTCCCGTCGGGGCGCCAGACAGCGGCTGATTCAGAAACATCAGAACCAGTCAGGTTAACCGCATCCCCACCCATGGCAGGGATCACAAAAAGATCACGGACCCCCTTGTTTTTTGGTACGTCATAGTGTGTAACACCATACAAGACCGTACTGCCATCAGGCGATACCCGGACATCACTGATGCGGCCAAACTCCCAGAGGATCTCCGGTGTCATTGGCTTCAACTGTCCTTTCGAGGGTGAGGATAAGAGCATAAATAGTCCCATTGCAATAAAGATCGTTATTTTCATGTGTTTGTAATTAAATTGTTTATATATTGATCACACGGTCTTTTCCATGCGCCGATCTTCTAGGTTTGCCTCCTTTGATGGTCGGGCTCGCCGGTAACAACCAGACCACAGCGCCATCATCCGTTCAGACTGTCATAAAAGGTCTTTGACCGGTTGAGCTGTTGCCGGACGATAAGGTCTTTGACCGGTTGAGCTGTTGCCGGGCGATAAGGTCATTGACCGGTTGAGCCGTTTATGTATGTTTAGGCGAACCGGTTACCGGTTTGCTTATTATTGCAATTTTTCAGCCAGTACGTCCTTTATTTTTGTTTCCAGTTCTTCGGCCAGCTCGATATTATCCAGCAACAATTGTTTTACGGCATCCCTGCCTTGTCCGAGCTTTGTATCGCCATAGCTGAACCACGATCCCGATTTTTTTACGATGTTATGGTCAACGGCAAGATCAATGATCTCTCCTGTCTTGCTGATGCCCTGTCCGTAAATAATATCAAACTCAGCCTGCCTGAAGGGGGGAGCCAGCTTGTTTTTTACCACCTTCACCCTTGTACGGTTACCCGTTACGCTGTCACCTTCCTTTATCTGTGAAGACCTGCGTATATCTATGCGTACTGATGAGTAGAATTTCAGTGCATTACCCCCTGTGGTGGTTTCCGGATTGCCAAACATCACACCGATCTTTTCGCGAAGCTGGTTGATGAACACACAACAACAGTTGGTTTTGTTGATGGTACCGGTGAGTTTTCGCAGTGCCTGTGACATCAGACGGGCCTGCAGTCCCATTTTCGAATCACCCATTTCTCCTTCAATCTCACTTTTGGGTGTCAGGGCGGCCACAGAGTCTATCACAATGATGTCGATCGCCCCTGAACGGATCAGGTTTTCTGCAATCTCCAGTGCCTGTTCGCCATTGTCAGGCTGACTGACAAGCAGGTTTTCAATATCTACACCCAGCTTTTTGGCATAACTACTGTCAAAGGCGTTCTCAGCATCGATGAATGCAGCTACCCCGCCAAGTTTCTGTGCCTCAGCAATCGCGTGAATGGCCAGGGTTGTCTTCCCCGACGATTCGGGCCCGTATATCTCAACCACCCTGCCGCGAGGCAATCCTCCTGTACCCAAAGCCATGTCAAGGGTCAGCGATCCGGTTGGGATCACATCCACAGGAACCACCGCCGAGTCACCCAGCTTCATTATGGTTCCCTTGCCATACGACTTTTCAATCTTGTCGAGCGTCAATTGCAGCGCTTTGAGCTTTTCCTTGCTGACCACCTTTTCCTTGTTCTGGTCTGCTGTGTTCTCTTTTTCTTTGCTCATAAAAATACAATATTATGTTTTGATATAATTTTATTCTTTCAAAGATAATATTTTTATTGTTTTATCGATATTGTTATTTTGTTATATGAACAATTTTTTTTGTTGAGAAATAGGGTTCCACGAACACCCCCGACAGATCAAATACCTGGTAATCCCAGTCGATCAATCCCAGCTCATCATCCATATCGCCCCCTTTCAGGTAAAGCACCCCATTTTTTATGGTGTGCCGGTTGCCTGACTTAACCTTATCTTTCACCCATTGCATAAAAACAGGCAATGCTTTCACAGCCCTGCTGGTGATAAAATCAAAACGACCCCTGAGGTCTTCTGCCCTTACCGTTTTTGTGTTCACATTGGAAAGCCCAAGCTTTATTGTAACATCATTGACAACCTTTATCTTTTTGCCAACCGAATCAATCAGTAAAAAGTTGGCGTCCGGACAGCATATGGCCAGCGGTATGCCCGGAAAACCCCCACCGGTACCAACATCCAGTATATCGGTACCCGGCAAAAAATCCACCACCTTTAAAATGGACATCGAATGCAACACATGACGAAGGTAGAAAAAATCCATATCCTTACGCGATATCACATTGATTTTTTTATTCCATTCGTTATACAATGCAAACATCTGTTCGAGTTTGCCGAGCTGGGCGGACGATAATCCGGGAAAATATTTTTTAATGGCATCCATACTTTGGCAATGATCTTTCATACAACGACGGCAGATCAAAAAAAAATCACGTATTTTTGACCAGTCAAATTGTACCATCAAATTTAGCGTTTATGTATCAATTCCCGAGAAGTATCTTCAGGAATATTTCCTGTAATCAATGGTGGGTGTTCCGGAACCACATCAAAAAGGTGATGCTCGCCTGTTGTTTTCTCCCGTTCACATTACATGCCCAGCAACGGATCACTATTCCGGAGTACGTTGAGACCTACAGGTACATTGCCATGTGGGAAATGCGTGAATCTGGCATTCCGGCAAGCATCAAGCTCGCACAGGCCATCCTCGAATCGGGCTTCGGCAACAGCGAACTCGCGGTGAATGCAAACAACCATTTCGGAATAAAGTGTCATGGCTGGACAGGCATGACCTATTATTATGATGATGACAAACCGAATGAATGTTTCAGGAAATATACCGACCCGGTTCAGTCGTTTTTGGATCACACTGAGTTTTTGCGGACACGCGGCAGGTATTTCTTCCTGTTTGAACTCGAACCAACCGATTATGAAGCATGGGCTCATGGACTAAGGGCTGCTGGTTATGCCACGAACCCAAGGTACCCCGAGCAGTTGATCCGGCTGATTCAGCAGCACGAGCTACACCGGTACGACAAAAAAGCGCTCGACCCGGACTTCCTGATTGCAGAACACCAGTTACGACCTTCCCCGCCGGAGGAACAAACAACAGATGATCCGGAGGTTGTTGATCATGATGCCGACAGGGAGGTCAGGACATTTAACCGGATCAATTATGTCCTTGCCCGTGAAGGAGACACCATGGAATCGCTGGCAGAGGAGATGGATATGCCCCGGAGGCGACTGATAAGGTACAATGACATGCAGGAAGGAGAACAACCCGACCCTGGTCAGCGGATTTATTTGCAGCCAAAAAGAAGAAGGGGTGCCGAGCGGTCGCACATCGCAGAGGAAGGGGAAACAATGGCAGATATTTCCAATGATTACGGAATCCGCATGGAAAACCTGTACCGCCGGAATGATATGAGTTATGGGATGGAGCCGGAAGCCGGACAAAAAATCCGGCTGAAAGGATATGAGGGATCTTTTTTCGACTACCTGTTAAGAAGACCATAATGGTTGAAATTTTACTTTTTTTATTGGCCGGGATATTGGCCGGCTACCTGATCAGACACAAACATCGTTTACTGAACATACTCCAGAGAATGATCATCTGGAGTATTTTCCTGTTGCTGTTTTTGCTGGGCATAACCGTAGGTAACGATCCCATGATCATTTCGTCACTTCCACACCTCGGACTGACAGCATTTTTTCTGACGCTGGCCGGTGTTGCCGGAAGCCTGATCGTTGCCTTTGCATTATGGAAGTTTACCAGGATCAAACATTAAACACGCAACGGGGTGAAGAACAGCATGTTCATACTTCTGGCGTTTTTTACCGGGGTGCTTGCCGGCTGCTGCAATTTGTTACCGGTTTATGTAACAGGCACAAATCCTGAAAAATATGCATTGTATCTTTTGATATTTCTGGTTGGGATCGCCATTGGTGCGGATCGACGCTCATTGTCCCTGATCAGCAGTGAGGGAATTCGTCTCCTTTTGGTCCCGTTGGCAACAATCACGGGGACTTTTTCAGGCATATTCCTGGTATCAGGGTTTATCAGCGATATACCGCTGAGGGATGCACTGGCCGTAGGAGCAGGATTCGGCTATTACAGTCTGTCGAGCATCATTATCAGCCAGATGCATTGTGAAACCCTGGGTGTGGTAGCCCTTCTTGCCAACCTGATGCGTGAGATCATCACCCTGTCACTTGCTCCCCTCATGGTGGCCTGGTTTGGCAAACTCGCACCAATTGCGGCTGCCGGAGCCACCAGCATGGATACGACATTACCGGTCATAACCACCGCATCAGGCAAGGAATATGCTGTTGTCGCATTGTTTCACGGCATTCTTCTAACGCTGCTGGTACCGGTGCTGGTTACGCTCATCCTCACTCTGTGACACCCCAACCAGCATTACCTGGCCAGTGCCTGATACGCTCCCTTTTCCCGTACATTCCATACTCTTACACCCGCTTCTTTGCAGGCTTCTGTGAACCGATCTGCATTCCAGCCAGTGTTTGAAGCATCGACAATCACCATACCTGGTTCCAGGTTTCTCAGCACCCCCGGCATGTCGAGTTGCGGGTTCTGGCATATCACCAGGTAGTCGACATAAAATGAGGATGTTGCCTGGTCTGCCATGCCGGATGATTCTGCATCAAAAAGATTTTCCAACACGTTCACTGTCTCATTGTCACTGACAATCAACAAGGTATTCTGGTGAAACATGACCAGGTTCCCTTTTCGGAAAAAACCTAGTTGCGGATGATGGGTGCTGGCGCTGTCACATAAAAGGAGTGTCTTCTTGTTCCTGATGCCCCTCCGCAGCCGGTTACCGTTTATGTTGAATGCCACCTGCCGCGGATCGGATAGTGCCTGTTCACATGCCAGGTGGACAGTTGTTTTGCCTGAAAAAAAATCGATGGCCGTCGCCCGGTTCATATTGTAGACAACAAAATGCCGCTGATGGCTGTTTCTGACGCTTCGTACTGAAAAACTGGTCATTAATGGTACCAGAATTATGAAACTGATGATCAGGAAATGGCGATTACCTTTCATCAGGTAGGAAAACAAGAA
>PWKN01000162.1 GCA_003559735.1 Bacteroidales bacterium
ATCGGTTCGGGTGGGATGGCACACCGGGTGTTGTTTTCAATATGAGTGTGGGATACGATTTAAAGGGCATCAGAAATGAAAACATGCAGTGGTTTTTTGAGCAAATGAGCGACTGTACCGGGATGCTGAACAGGAAGAAAAAGCAGCTTCGTGCTGTTTATCCGGCCATCGATGATGTTCCTATCCCTGCCAGGATATCAGATAACGTAACCTTGTCAACCATGCATGGGTGTCCGGCGAATGAGATATCATCGATCGCTGCCTTTTTGATGCAGGAGAAAGGGCTGCATACATACATAAAGCTGAATCCCACCCTGTTGGGACCCGAACGGTTGCGTGACATTTTGAATGGGCGGCTGGGGTTTCCCACAGAGGTGGCGGACGAGGCTTTTGCCCATGATCTGCAATACCCCGATGCGCTGCATATGATCAGGCAGGCACTGTCACTGTCTGCCGGCAGCGGACCGGAGTTTGGATTGAAACTGACCAATACGCTGGAAACCGTCAACAACAGGGATGTGTTTGGTGACGAGGTGAAATCCACCTACATGAGTGGCCGTGCCCTCCATCCTTTGTCCGTCGAACTGGCCCGGCAGCTGCAGGAGGACTTTGATGGCAGACTGGCACTGAGTTTTTCAGGGGGTGCCGATGCCTTCAATGCAGCCTCTTTACTGGCGTGTGGCTTTAAAACCATCACCAGCTGCACAGACCTGTTAAAGCCTGGAGGCGTGATGCGCTTGCACCAGTACCTGGAAAACATAATGGCCGCGATGCAGGAACGCAGCGCCGCTTCGCCCGGTGAACTGATATGCAGACATGCCCAATGCAACAAGACACACAAGGAGGGGGTGCCGGAAGCGGTCAGAAAACACATCAGGCACAACCTGAATCATTATGCAAGGGAGGTACTTGACAATCGGGCATACCACAAAGACAAGCTGTCCACGCCTGATATCAGGACAGGGAGGGTATTGGGAGTCTTCGACTGCATATCGGCGCCCTGTCGCGACCATTGTGCGGCCGGTCAGGACATTCCCGGGTATATGCTGCATACGGCACGTAAGGATTACAGCGAGGCACACAGGACCATCCTCCGTACCAACCCCTTCCCTGCCGTAACAGGGATGATATGCGACCAGCAATGCCAGAGAAAGTGCACCAGGGTGCATTACGATGATCCTCTGCTCATCAGGGATGTGAAACGGATAAATGCAACTTTTCCGGCACCCAAACTGGTGCCGGCCGACCCGAACGGAAAGAGGGTTGCCGTCATAGGTGCCGGTCCATCCGGATTATCGTGTGCCTTTTTTCTTGCCCTGTATGGATTCTCAGTGGATGTGTATGAACGTGCATCCAGGGCTGGCGGCATGGTAACATATGCCATTCCCGGCTTTCGCCTTACGGATGATGCAATGGAAAAGGACCTGGAACGGATCCGTGCACTGGGAGTCCGCATCCACTACAATACGAACGTCGGCAAGGCGCTTTTTGAACGGCTGAAAAAGACATATGACCATGTGTATGTTGCTACCGGCGCACCGGTATCAAAACCTCTGTCCGTCGAAGGCATTGATGCCGAAGGGGTGGTGGATCCCATCGGTTTTCTTATGCGGACCAAAGGGAGTGACACGGTCAGGTGCGGACAACAGGTGGTGGTGATCGGTGGGGGAAATACCGCCATGGATGCTGCCCGTACGGCCTTTCGTCTGACGGGCGAAAATGGCAGCGTTGTGATCATATACAGGCGTACCATTGCCGAAATGCCTGCCGACCAGGGAGAAATAAAAGCGGTCCTGGATGAGGGGATCAGGATCATCCCGTTAACCGGACCGGTAAAGGTTCATTCCAGGTCAGGCAGCGTACATGCATTGCAGTGCATCAGGATGACACTGGCAGAAAAGGACGGATCGGGACGACCACGGCCGGTGCCGGTAAAGGGGAGCGAATTCATCATTCCATGCGACACCATCATTCCGGCGGTGGGACAGGTAACAGAAACGGGATTTATGGATCCGGAAGACCTGGTATGCGGCAAAGGCAGTTACCATACACGCATCAACAATGTATATGCAGGGGGTGATGCCCTGAGGGGTGCATCAACGGCCATCAATGCGATTGGCGACGGCAGAAAGGCAGCCATTGAGATTGCTGGGGCGGACAAACTGCCAGTTGATCAGGATCATTCAGGGAGAAGGGGTGCGCCGGATCACCGCGGCATCATCATCCAACGCGCAAAACGTCGTCCGGCCCCCGTGGCCAAGGAAGTCCCGGTAAAAGACCGCAAAAACTTCAACCTGGTTCAACTGCCGCCCAATGCGGCCGACATGGCAGCAGAAGCGGAACGATGCCTGCAGTGCGACCAGCTGTGCAATACTTGTGTTGGGGTTTGCCCCAACCTGGCCATGCAGTCGTTCAATACGGAGCCGGTGGTTTTGCAGCTGGAGAAAGCCGTGCGGAAAGCCGGTGGCGCTATCAGCATAACGAGTGACGTGACATTTTCTGTGAAACAACCTGTCCAGATCCTGACCATTGCCAATTACTGTAACGAATGTGGCAATTGTACAACATTCTGTCCGACAAATGGTGCACCCTACAAGGTGAAGCCAAGGATCTATCTCGACAGTGCCTCCTTTGAAAATGCGCGTAAAGGATACCATCTCTGCCGTCATGATGATGGATACAGGCTCATTGGTAAGGAGAACGGAAAGGTTTACAGTCTGACGGACGAACAGGGTACATTTACGTTCCATTCGTCCGGTGCCATTGCCAGGCTGAGCAAGGAAACGTTCAGGATGACCCGGGTAGACTTTCTTAATGAAACATGCAGGGAGTTCACGTTGCACCGTGCCGCCGTCATGCGGGTGATCATGGAGGGGGCGATCTCACTCACCCCTTAACACCTGGGGACAGGGATAATGGACGGGGAGAAATGGGGTCATCATGGAAGGGGTGATCTCACTCATCCCTTAACACCAAAGGGCAGGGTTTTATGCACGGGAAGCAATTGAAGATCTCTGTTTTGCGTGAATTTTGGATATTATTGCATTTGTTGAACCATAAAAACACAGTGTTATCATGTCATCACCAACCATTGAAAGGATAGAGTCCGTGCCGTGCGTCCGGCTGAGTGCCCGGCTCGACACCATGAGCAGCCAGGAACTGGACAAAGTCATTGATCCGGTTCTGCTGACAGAGAATTACCTGGTCATCGATTTCAGCGGCTGTAATTATATGTCGAGCAGTGGCATTCGCTCACTGGTCACCATATCAAAAAAGATCGGTGCCGGCAAGGGGGGAATGCTGGTGCTGGCAGGGGTGCAATCTTCTGTCTGCTATGTGCTCGAGATGGCCGGACTCCACCAGTTATTCAATATGGAAGATACTGTGGATCTGGCCATTCAGAAGATCCGGCATGAAAAAGAAAGCGCATTGCCTTCCACAACGCTGAAAATCGGTCAATGGGTCCTTGACCACCAACAGGGTCCGGAATCGCCTCAAGCTGCAAGGATATGGAAGGACCAGGGGATCGTGGGTTATGATGAGCTGGAGATCTCCGTCGGACAAGGAGTTGCGGCAGAGTCAGACCACCCGGATCATCAGAACGACGGACTCTTTGTTACGCTGGGGAATACGGCGGGATTCATTCCTGATGATCCGTCCATGCCGCCCGATTTCAGGTTCAGCAAGGACCCGGCACAATCGGGGATCTTTGTCCGGAAGGCCGTCTCCTTATCAAACACGCCCTGCAGCACCCTGCATCTGCAAGGCGATGACCGGATCAGCGTGGACGAACTGAAAAGGGTCCTTACAGAGGCAACCGCTCAAATATATGATGACGGTGTGTTTTATGCTGCGGTCGTTGCCGACCGCAATCCCGCAAAGCCATCAGTCTCCGTTGTGTTTATGACGGTCCCAGGGCGTTCTGCTGATCCTGGCGACCTGTTGCCGGCAATGGCAAACAAAGGCAAAGGGCAGCACAACGGTGTTGCCATCAGCTTTTCACTGAATGCCATGGAAGATGTACCGTGGACCGGCTCCCTGCAACTGTTTCTCCAAAAGACCATGACGCTGGATAATATTCTGGAGGTATTGCCGCCTGAAAAGGGGCAAATGATGACCCGCCCTGTCGTATGGTTACTTATTGCCACAGGTACCGCCGACGCAGCAAAAAACCGTTTGCAGATTGAAGCCGGAGGGGATTTTTTAGAGGCACCACACAAATCCTTTCTTACGCGGCGCTTGTATAAAGATAGCTCCAGACTTGAACTGAAAACACTCCAGGGTGGTTTCTCGGCACAAACGTTCCAGGTTACCTCTTATGACCACCAGGGCAGAAAACTTCGTCCGACGGTCCTGAAGATCGCTGACCGCAATATGATTGCCAGGGAAGCTACCCATTGCAGGGAGTATGCCATGCCCTATATCTTAAACAACAGCGCCATGGTGCTGGGCACCGCCTTTTTTGGTGATACCGGGTCCCTGCGCTACAATTTTGTCGGAATTGGCGGGGAGAGCAGCAAACTGAAATGGCTTACGCATTACTATACCGAATGGCCATCCGACCAGCTCATCCCCCTTTTTGACAAAATATTCCTGCATATACTGAAGCCGTGGTATGGCCAGGCAGCAGCCGGGACGATCCATCCCTTCAGGGATCATGATCCCCGCCGTACCTTCTTTCCGCATATTGAACAATCTGCAGCCGAACTGCTGGGTATCTCTTCTGATGAATCCCACATAACGATCGAAGGGTTCAACCGGCAGATCATGAATCCCTTTTGGTTTCTGAAGAACAAATATCCGGAAAAAGAACATCTTGCCCTTGACTATTATTCATCCATCTGTCATGGCGATCTAAACATGCAGAACATATTGCTCGACGAGCAAATGAATGTTTACCTGATTGACTTCTCTGAAACACGTCCGCGGTCGGTCGTGTCAGATTTTGCCCGGCTGGAGTCAGTCTTTCTGGTTGAGTTTTCGAAGGTTGAGGATCCGGGCGACTTTGCGGAGGTGGCCGGGTTGATCAACCGGTTCTATGAAACGGACAGCCTGTCCGATGCTCCCGTGATCACCGGCAACCACGACGAATCCGTAATGCGTAACTTTCGCATGTCACAGCAAATGCGTACATATGCATTGAAAAGCAGCAATGGTAATCCGGATCCGGTACCTTATACCATTGCCCTCCTGGAGTGGTTGTTTCCGGTAGTATGTTACAGACAGGCATCGGTAGCCCAGAAAAGATTGTCTGTGGTTATATCGGGACTATTATGTGAGCGGCTGAGCAAGTGGCTATGAAACACACATGAAAAATAAATAAAATTTATTATTTTTGAAGAATATTTTGCATTTATTGCTTTATTTATTTGCATTTTTGTTTTAATAAATTGTTAAAAAGGTAGTTTTTATGCCCTCCTCCGACCAGGAAGTCCTGGCCTCGCGCTTTGTGAATTGTACCGCCCGTCATGTCTTCTTAACGGGCAGGGCAGGTACGGGCAAGACCACTTTCCTGAAAAAAATTGTCGCACAGTCGCACAAAAAACTTATTGTCGCCGCCCCTACAGGCATTGCAGCAATCAATGCGGGAGGGATAACCCTTCATTCGCTCTTCCAGCTGCCGTTTGGTTCTTTTGTTCCATCCGACGGCAGTCTGGCACACCATACCATCACCACCAACATAAAAACACCCCGGAGCCTGCTTCGCGAAACCCGTTTCTTTGACGCCAAACGAAAGCTCCTCCGGGAGCTGGAGCTATTGATCATTGATGAGGTGAGCATGCTGCGTGCCGACCTGCTTGATGCCATTGACGTTGTTTTGCGACATGTGCGCCGCAAACGTGCCATCCCCTTTGGTGGCGTGCAAATGCTGTTCATCGGAGACCTGATGCAGCTTCCGCCGGTGGTGAAGGAAGATGAATGGAGCCTGTTGCGGCAATTCTATCCCAGCCTGTTTTTCTTTCATGCTAAAGCACTCACAAGCAATCCGCCGCTCTATATCGAACTGGAACACATATACCGGCAGCAAGACCCGCTCTTTATCGGATTGCTTAACAAGGTGCGCGACAATCAAATGACCAGGGAGGATGCTGCCCTTCTCAGACAGTATGTGGATCAATCATCTGACCCTGCCAGTGAAGAGGGGTATATTTTCCTCACCACCCACAACCATAAAGCCGACCATATCAACTGCAACGCCATCAGAAAGATCAAAAAGCCGGAATACGCCTATGATGCCATTGTGGAAGGCGATTTTGGAGAAAGACTCTATCCTGTCGAATATACGCTCCGTTTAAAGGAAGGTGCCCAGGTGATGTTCATAAAAAACGACCATAGCGGCGAACAACGTTATTTCAACGGCAAGATCGGCCGGGTGGAAAGCCTCAGCAAAGACCATATCTGCGTAAGCTTCAATGATGGAAGTCCGTCAGCCACGGTCGACAGATACACCTGGGAAAACAAGAAGTACCGTGTCAATCCCGATAACAACGACATAGAAGAACAACGCATTGGCACCTTTTCGCACTTCCCCCTCAGACTGGCCTGGGCCATAACGGTGCACAAGAGCCAGGGACTCACCTTCAGCAAGGCCGTGATCGATGTGTCTGATGCGTTTGCACCGGGACAGATCTATGTGGCCCTGTCGAGGCTGACTAGTCTTGACGGACTGATACTGAAGGGGGCTGTGCCTGAAAGGCTGCATGGCCAGGATCCGCATCTGCGTAGCTTCTCGACAGACAAACCGGGGCAGGATGACCTGCTGATGCATTTGAAATCCGATTCTGACCAGTTTATTGAACAGGAAGTAATGCGTGCATTCGACTTCAGCGTGCTTACCGATATGTTGCGCTGGCATTTGGAAAGCTACAACAAAGAAGAGGGCCGGTCGGCAAAACAACGGTTCAGGAAATGGGCGCAAAAGCTGATGGCCGACTTTCATGTCCTGAGAGCCACCGCTGACCGCTTTCTCAACCAGCTGAAACGCATCCTGAAAACAGACGATG
>PWKN01000058.1 GCA_003559735.1 Bacteroidales bacterium
ACTATAATGTTCGGCTTCAAGGCTTGCGCAATAATACAGTGCACCAAATGCGAGGGGTTCCCCGTTGAGGGAATTACATCATAAGCAGGTTAACCGTGTTGTGTGCGGATCGCTTCGATCTCTCCGATCTCCTTGGGTTTGGATTTTCCCAGTAACCGCACCCCTTCACTGGTCATCACAAAATCCTCCTCATTCCTGATCCCGCCAAAATCGCGGTAGCCATCTACCTTATCCCAATTGATAAAGTCGTTGAACTTATTTTCCGACCGCCAGAGATCAATGAGTTCCGGGATAAAATAGATACCCGGTTCAATGGTAAACACGTGTCCGGCTTGCAAAGGTTTTGCCAGTCGCAATGACTTCATTCCGAATTGTGTGCTTTTGGGTTTGCCATCGTAGCCAACCCAGACTTCACCAAGGTCTTCCATGTCATGCACATCGAGTCCCATCATATGTCCCGTACCGCAGGGAAGAAACAGTGCATGGGCACCGGCTTCAACAGCATCTTCCGTATTCCCCTTTGTTAACCCCATACCCTTTAGTCCGTCGAATATGGTGTTTGATGCCGCCAGGTGAGCATTTTTGAACGGAACACCCAGTCCGAGCGCATCGATGGCCGCCTGATGTGCATCCAGTGTCAGCTGGTAAATCTCTTTTTGAACGGGGGTAAACTTTTTGCTTACCGGGAATGTACTTGACAGATCACCGGCATACATCATCGGATTTTCAAAACCTGCGTCAAGCAAAAACAGGTCACCTTCCTTTATCACATTGCCATGGTAATGGTTGTGCAGGGTTTGTCCGTTTATCGTTGCTATGACCGGGAACGACGGGTTTCCCCCGGCGGCAATGGCCACTTTATGAACTTCAGCCGTTACCTGTGCTTCAGTCATGCCGGGTTTTGCCGACTTCATTGCTGCAATATGCATATCGACAGAGACATCTACGGTTTGGGTCAGCTCACGGATCTCTTCCTCTGTTTTTATCTCACGCTGACTGACAACCGTTTTTACCAGGTCGGTTGAACATTTTTCAGAAATTTCACCAGGGGCTATACCGGTCAGTTCATGAAGCTTTATCATGTTCTCATAGCGGTAAAGGGGTAAAAAATGGATCATCCGGTCTGATTGCCTGGCTTTGTCAACCTGCGATGCAAGCTTTGCCGCCGGGAGAACAGTTGAAACACCACATTTTTCGGCCATTTCAGCAATGGCAGGCTGTGGCCCCATCCAGACATAGTCTTCGACGGTGAAATCGTTGCCAAAAATTGTTTCACGATCGTTTTCGATATCGATCACCGCTGCCAAACCCGGACGCTGAAGTCCGAAGTAATATAAGAAAGTACTGTCCTGCCTGAAGTGATACGTGTTATCGGCATAATTCATCGGAGACTCTTCGTTCCCGAACAAAAGGATGAGCCCTTTCCCCAGTTTTTCTTTCAATATCTTTCTTCTTTCAATGTAGGTTTGCTTTGTAAACATATTTGTTGTTTTTAAAATGAATGAAACAGATTTATTCTCTTCAGCCAGCACATCCGCAATTGCCCTTACGCCGGCTGATCACCATATGGTTCATTGAATGCCAGGCGACCGTATTGCAACCCAGGCCATAAGGCCCATGCCTGTTTCCAGGGCTTTTTCATCAACATCAAAAGTGGCGGTATGCAGGTTGGATGCAACTCCTTTTTCTGCGTTACTTACACCCAGCCGGTAGAAACAGGCATCCACCTTTTGTGAATAAAAAGCAAAGTCTTCAGCGGTCATCGACAGGTCAAGCTCCTTCACATTGTCTTTGCCCAGGTATTCGGTGGCGCAGGTACGGAAGTTTTCTGCTAGCTGTTCATTATTTACCAGGAAGGGATAGCCTTTTTCAATAAACACGTCACAGTCCGCACCCATTGCCCGGGCAGTAAGCACGGCAGTTTCCCTGATGCGCAGGTGGGCTTTTTCGCGCCATTGCTCATCAAAGGTACGAAAGGTCCCCTCGAGCTTTACCTCATCAGGGATCACATTGGTTTGTCCGTCGCCAATGATCCGGCCAAACGACAAAACGGTGGGGATGTATGGGGTGGCATTACGGCTCACGATCTGCTGCAGGGCCAGCACAATATGTGCCGCGATCACAACCGGGTCTGTGTTTGCCTGCGGTGTGGCCGCATGGCCCCCTTTCCCTTTCACTGTAATATATACCTCATCGGCCGAAGCCATATACCGTCCGCCGCGGATCCCCACCTTGCCGGCTGGCAGGTCCGGAAAAACATGCTGGCCAAAAATGGCATCCGGACGGGGATTGTCGAGTACGCCTTCCTGTATCATCAGGCTGGCACCTCCCGGACATTTTTCTTCAGAAGGCTGAAAGATAAGTTTCAACCGTCCGCTCCAGTGACTTCGTAACTCCTGCAGTATCCTGGCAGTGCCCAGCAAGCTGGCCATATGCACGTCATGGCCGCAGGCATGCATTACTCCCGGGACGGTCGATTGATAATCGACACTGTTTTCCTCCAGTATCGGCAAAGCATCCATGTCGGCCCGCAACGCCACCGTTCTCCGGAAGGCATCCTTGCCTTCAATGGTTGCCACCACACCTGTCTGTGCAACACCCTCCTTATACGCTATCCCCATCTCACCCAGACGCGATGCGACAAAGGAAGCCGTCTTGTATTCCTGCATGGATAATTCAGGGAAAGAATGAAAATGACGCCGGAAAGAAACAACCTCCTCAAAATGTTTTTTTGATAACTCCTTTATCATATGAAGCATTTCCATGGCCAATGGGTTTGAAGGACTGCACGAATGTACACTTTTTTCTTTATCTTTGAACCATACATATCTAAATAAATTCCTGTCCATAAAGTCAGGGGTCTGAACGATAATGATCGGATTCAAGGCTTGCGCAGGTTTGAAAAACAAGGATTTTGCCCTTGTAAATAACTGTTTATAAAACAAGCATAACGCAGAAACCGGACAGCAGAGAGAGACACCAAATAAATCCGTAAGTCACATGATTCAGATCAAACAGTTTACCTTTAATCCATACCAGGTGAATACCTATGTATTGTATGATGCAAGTGGAGAATGTGCCATCATTGATGCATCGTGTTATGAAAAGCATGAAAAGGAAGAGTTTGCAGCTTTTATCAAAGAAAACAACCTGAAGCCTGTTTTGCAGTTGCTTACCCATTGCCATATCGACCACATGCTGGGCAGCCGGTTTGTTTCCAGGAAATACAGGCTCAAGCCCCTGACCCACAAAGACAGTCTGCCATTCATGGAAAACAGCAAGGAATACGGCAAGGTGTTCGGATTTGACGTAGAAAAGCCGGTAATGCCTGATGTATTCCTTGATGAGGGAGACCTCCTTCAGTTTGGCGAACAGGAGTTGAGGGTGATACACACACCCGGACATGCAGCGGGGAGCCTGTGTTACCATCATGCGAAAGAAGAAGCCGTGTTTGTGGGAGATGTTCTGTTTGAAAGGAGTATTGGCCGCACCGACCTGCCCACAGGCGATCATGATCTTCTGATCAAAAACATATTGCATAAGCTGATGACATTGCCCGGCAACACCAAGGTATATCCCGGCCACGGTCCGGACACCACCATCGGACAGGAAAAAACAGCCAATCCATACCTGACCGGTATATATTGACGGGAGTCCGCCACGGCGGATCCCACAATTCAATTGTCACCCATGCCCCCGCATCATACGGATTAGAGACGTACCGGGCCGTCTGGTTGGTTTGTGTTTTTCCACAAAATCTGGTATCGCTCTGCAGATCATTCAACAGGGTGGGGATGCGGGTCTTCGACAATCCTGGTTATACAGTCCACTATACGGTTTTCATCGATCTTGTTCATGCAGTCGAAATGGTTTTTCGGACATTTGTCAAAGCCAATCTTTGTACAGGGACGACAAGGCAATCCGTTTACCTCCACGACGAACGATCTTCCAGGATGCTTCGGCATATATGGGGCCATCCCGAATACCGGCACGGTACTCCCCCACACGGATATAAGGTGTTTATCGAAGGCTGCCGCTATATGCATCAATCCGGTATCGTGACTGATCACTGCTTTTGCTTGTTTCACGATGGCGGCAGACTGCTGGAGGGTGAAACGGCCACAGGCGTTGAATACCTGTTCACCACACGCATCGGCAATGATGCTGCCATTGGTGGCATCTTCCCCACCACCCAATAACACGATCCTGCCTGGCAGCCGGCGGCAGATGGAAATGATCTTCTCATTGGGCATTCGCTTTGTGCCATGCTTGCCCCCAATCACAAACGCGATCAGTTTGCTGCTGGCAGCACCGGGAATCAGTACTTCAACATCCGGTTCCGGCTGCGTAAAGTAAAACTGCAATCCGCCTCCATCGTCCCTTGTCCCAACAAACGCAGCAGCTTCAAAATACCTGTCAACAATATGGCGACCGGGCAGGCGGTTGATCTTAAACGCTGTCAGCAACCACTTTTCGAAATTCAGTTTGGCCACGCTGGCCGAAGGTTTGCGCAAGGCCAACTTTACAATGTTGCTTCGAATATTATGATGCAGGTCAATGACACAGTCAAACTCCTCCCTGCGCAGCTTACTGAGAATGTCTCTCAGTCCGTCATCCAGCAGATGCAGACAGTCGACATGGGGATTGCTTTCCAACACCTGAAGGTTTGCTTTTTTGGTGACAACATGCAGTTCTACCTGTTTGCCGGGTATTTTTTTCAGGCACCGCAACACAGGCGTTGTCAGCACAATATCTCCGATAGAGCTGAACCGGATCACCAATACCTTTATATTGCCCTTCTTTTTCATTGATTATCGTACCATCAGATCATCATTGAACCTGCTCATAAAGCATCAAAATCTGCCGATATGGGCTTATCGTTCACAAAATCGTATAATGTAAGGCGGCGCATTTCATAAAAGCCTCGCCAATAGTTCCTGAGTGCAGACAGGTAGCGTTGTTTTGCACGGTCTCTCTCCTCAAAAGCAAGGTTCAGGTCGATGATGTCAATTCGTCCGATCAGAAACCGCTGCCGTGTAACTTCATATCTTTTTTCAGCGATGACATCAGCTTTGCGGGCAATCTCAAGCTGGCTGTCCAGCATATTAAAGGCCATCACCCGGAGAAACACCTCCTGCTCAAAGTCGACAACCGCCTGATTAACCGTTGTATTGATCAGTTCGCGGTTCGACTCTGCCATACGCACCCGGCCCCGCGACACCCCCCAGTCAAGTATCGGGATCTGTATCCCAATGCTCAGTTGCTGCTGGTCGAGCGGATGGCGGTAGGATTCACTGAACGATTCGGCACTCTGGGTCAGACCATACACGGCAAAAATATTTGCATTGAACCGATGATCCGCCCTTGCCTGCTCAACATTGCTCTCGGCCTCCAGTACTTCCCGCTGGTGTGCCAGTATGTCGGCCCTGTTGCTCCTCGCCTCTGCCAGGGCGACCCCGACATCAATAACCAGGTCATGGGGCTCTTCAGGAGGGATCAGTTCAAGGTCGTGCAGATCATCGAACCCCATAAAAGAGCGGAACCTGAACATGGCGGCTTCATAACTGACCACCGACTCTTCCAGTACAGCCTCTGAGTTCAGCACATTGAGTTCCATCTGCAACAGCTCATTTTCGGCAATACGGCCCAGCTCATATCGTCCCCTGGCAATTTGATACAGTGTATCGTTGATTCCGAGGTTAAACTCATTAATTTCCTTGTTGATCTGGGCCAGCAACAAATCAAAGAACAGGTTGGTAGCCCGTATGGAGAGATCTTCCATGTTCTCAATATACCGTCGCCTGGCCTCCTCGTAGCGTAAAGGCTCTATACGCCGGTCCCATTTAAACTGGTTAAAGGCAAAGATGGGCTGGCGATAACCAATGTTGATGGGGGTCGTCAGGTAGGAAGCCTCTGTCCTGTCGTCTCTGATCAGATCAATCCGTTGCAGACCCGAACTCACATACAATTGTCCGCCAGTAACCCCGATCCGCTGGTTCAGCGACAGGGTTCCGGATGATGTAGCCAGGCTGCGCCTGATAAATACATCGCTGCCATCGGGCAGGGTAATGGGTGCAATGCTCCGGTTAAGATTGGGGATGGTGGCTTCAAATCGCAAATGGGGCAAATAGGTGGCGCGAAAAGAACGGTGACGCCAGTAACTGCCGCGGTAGCGATGGCGTGCCATCATGGCATCGGGCGATTGTTCCCTGGCAATTTCAACCGTTTCTTCCAGACTCAGGTAACGCCGGCTGGACGAAAGTACAGGCGTATCGGCCAACGCGATCAACGCAAAGTTTATCAGAAGAAACAAAAACGGCTTCATAGGATAAAAAAACTGAACAATGCCAATCAGGACAGGTACAAAGGTATATGATTTTTCATTGCATTCAAACCAGTCTGGTAGCGGATCTTGTTCCAGCCTGTTTCATCCACAGTGACCCTGTCCGCCTTTTTTTAAAAAAATGCATACCTTCGTATAAACAAGTAAGCCACAAATGATCACCCCCGGTACCATAGAAAAGATAATGGACGCTGCCCGCATTGATGAGGTGGTGGGCGATTTTGTCAACTTAAAAAAACGCGGTGTCAGTCTGATCGGTCTCTGTCCCTTTCATAACGAAAAGACACCCTCTTTTAATGTGTCGGTTGCAAAAGGGATCTTTAAATGTTTTGGCTGCGGGAAAGGGGGTAATGCGGTAAGTTTCCTGATGGAACACGAGCATTACACATACCCTGAAGCGTTGCGATACCTGGCTTCAAAATACAATATAGAGATTGAGGAAGAAAAGCCATCTCCGGAGCAGCAGCAGGCGATGGACGAAAAAGAGAGCCTGTTCAATTTGTCGGCGTTTGCGCAAAAGTATTTTGAGAATCAGCTGCACGAGACCGGGGAAGGGAAGGCTACCGGGTTGTCCTATTTTAAGGAGCGGGGATTCACGTTGGAGACGATCAGGAAGTTCGGACTGGGGTATTGTCGTGATCAGTGGGACGATTTCGCACAGACAGCGTTAAAGCAGGGGTATAAAAAAGAGCACCTGGTCAGGGCGAGCCTGTGTAAGATGAAAGACCAAATGCTGTACGATACGTTCAGGGGACGTGTCATTTTTCCCATCCATAACCTCTCGGGACGGGTGCTGGGGTTTGGTGCCCGCATATTGTCGGACAAAACGAACAAACCGAAATACATCAATTCGGCCGAAAGCGACATTTACCATAAAAGCAAGGTGCTTTATGGCATTTACTTTGCGCGGAGTCCGATGGCCTCTCTCGACAATTGTTACCTGGTGGAAGGGTATACCGACGTGATCTCCCTGTACCAGGCAGGGATACAAAATGTGATCGCCACCTCCGGCACTGCGCTGAGCACAGAACAGATCAAGCTGATACGCCGCTACACCAGCAATGTCACCCTTCTGTTCGACAGTGATCCCGCCGGCATTAAAGCCGCATTCCGGAGCATCGACCTCATACTGGAAGAAGGGCTCAATGTGCGGATCGTTTTGTTCCCTGACGGGGAAGACCCCGACTCCTATGCCAGGAAAAACAGGCCCGCAGTAGTGAAAGAGTTCCTGGAAAAACAGACAAAGGATTTCATCTCCTTCAAAACAGAACTGCTTTTGGGAGAGGTTCGGGACGATCCCATCAAAAAGGCACAACTGATAAAAGAGATTGCACAAACCATCGCCCTGATCCCTGAACCGGTAACACGCAGCATTTACGTCCAAAAGTGCAGCGATATGATGGAGGTTGAGGAAAAACTGCTCCATGCCACGATCAATACATTCAGGCGACAAAAAAGCAGGAAGGAAAGAGAGAAAACCGCCCGGACAGACCATTCAGCTATTCAGGAGGCCGATATCCAGCCGGCCGTCCACGACAGACCCGGGGTGACTGAATCGAATGACTCCCAGGAAAAAGAACTGATCCGGCTGCTGCTGAATTATCCAGCCAAAGAGATGCTCTTTGAAATAGAAAATGAAGACCAGCGTCCGGAACAGGTAAAGATCAACGTGGCGGCATTCATCCTTCAAGACATTCAGTCAGACAACCTGGTGTTTGACAATCCGCTGTGCCAGGCGATCTTCGATGTTTTTGCCGAACAGTGGGAGACAGACAGCTTCTCCGCCCAAAAAGTCTTCACCGAACACGAAGACGAAGCGATACGGCAACTTGCAATAGACCTGCTGTCAAACCAATACGTGCTGAGCAAGAACTGGGAAAAACGGCACCGGATCTACACAAGGGAAGAGCAGGAAGACATCAAGCCACGCGTTTTGCATGCGGTATATGCCTTCAAGCTCAAAAAGCTTGAACGGATGCTGGCCGACAACCAGCAACAGATCCGCGAAGCCTCTTCTGAAGAAAACCCGAGCGAAACGGCATTGGGTGAGTTGATAAAAACCAACCGCGACCTGCTATCCAGGCGCAGCCTGTTTGCCGCCGAGCTAAACCGGGTGGTCACCAGATAGCGTCGTAACTGCCTGCTCCACTTCTACCCCCGTGCACCAACCCAGGACTGCCTGCTCCACTCCTACCCCCGTGCACCAACCCAGGAGTATTGACCTGCTTTGTTGCGAAAACCTAAAGAAAGGCAATCCTGGGAAGCATAAGTCTGTACGAAATTGAACAACACTGTTCGGTTCTGTACAGACCGAACACATAAAACAAAAAGCCATTTTTTTATATATAGTTGATTTTATGTTTTTTAAAAGCACAAACAAAACAATGGCACACGTTTTGATATACACTATACACACCTATATACACACAAAGAAGCACATTTTATGGTTTTTTAGTTCTTTTTTTTCCGAACAAATAAAATAATTTCATATTTTTGCTGAAATACAATACGAAACAATGTCACACTACAACGAACGCGAATTATTTATAGAAGAAACCGGTATGCTGTTTGAAAAGCTTGGCGTAACACGGATGTCAGGCCGAATACTGGGTTACCTCATGGTATGCGACAAGGAAATGGTATGTTTCGAAGAGTTAACACAGGCATTGCAAGCGGCAAAAAGTTCCATCAGCACCAACATCAAGGCCCTGATCCACCTCAATTATGTCAAACCGAAAACGGTGCCCGGCGACCGTAAAACGTATTATATGTTGTCGCCCGACATCAACTGGGTGGATAACCTGAAAAACCGCATCGAATTGCTGAAGCAGATGAACAGCCTTTTTGTAAAAGCCCTGGAGCTAAGGGTCAATAAGCAAGACAACTCATCCGCATGGCTGAACAAGTCATTGGACTTCTACGACTGGGTAGTGAAGGAATACCCGAGGTTCCTGGAAAAATATGTAGAAGAAAACAAAACATGATCAATACATAAATGCCAACTAAAAAAAACAAACACCTATGAAAACTTTAAGCAAACACTTTCCGTTACTGGCCTTGATCACTGTCACAGCATTGCTTGCCACTGATGCCGGGGCGCAGGATGCACGCGAGATCATCAGGCAGATGGACATAAACATGCGCGGCGATGCCTCCTATTCAGAAATGTCGATGGAGGTGGTCAGGCCCCGCTATACCAGGGAGATCTCTATGCGATCGTGGACACTGGGAGACGACTACGCTTTGATATACGTTACAGCACCCGCACGTGATGAAGGAACAGCCTTTCTGAAAAGAGACAACGAAATATGGAACTACCAGCCCAATATCGACCGCACGGTGAAGATGCCCCCCTCAATGATGTCGCAGTCCTGGATGGGCTCCGACTTTACCAACGACGACCTGGTCAATGCAAGCTCCCTGGTCGACGATTATACCCACAGGTTTTTGGGTGAAGAGGAGGTTGACGGACATCTTTCGTATGTCATTGAGATGACCCCCTTGCCGGAAAATCCGGTGGTGTATGAAAAAATCATCCAGTATGTGAGCAAGGAGTATTACCTGCCTGTCCGCACAGAAAACTTTGACGAACGCGATGACCTCGTCAATACGATCCATTTCCGTGAAATAAAGACAATGGGGGGCAGACCGATGCCCACCATCATGGAGATCGTTCCTGAAGACCAGGCCAACAGGAGAACGGTTATTACAACGCACTCGTCAGAATTTGACATCGATGTTTCAGAGCGTTTCTTTAGCATTGAAAACCTCACAGAAATCAATTAGTGTCTGTTTCTAATGTCCGGTTTCTGCGTTATGCTTGTTTTGAAACCAGTCATTTACAAGAGTAAACTCCTTGGTTTTCAAAACTGCGCAAGCCTTGAACCCGAACATTATAAATCAGACACTTAAATTAATGAATCAAGATCATTTAGTGACCAGGGACAGTGTCTGTTAGCCGGTCTTTGCAAAAAACCCAATTCCAACCTTAAAACATAAGATATGTTATTCATACTTGCATGGCGCAACTTATGGCGCAAGAAACGGAGGACAATGATCACGGTAAGTTCCATCATGTTTGCGGTGGTGCTGGCCATAGTCCTGATGTCGATGGTCAACGGGATGAAGCAGCAGATGGTTGACTCCATCATCAGCAATACCACCGGACACCTGCAGATCCAGGATGTGATGTATTACGATGAACCCACCATGGACCATGCCATGGAGTACAGCCAGGAAGTAAAAGATGCCGCCGCAGCCCTGGGCGATGCCATACTGTACACCGTACCGAGGATCGAAGGATTTTGCCTGGCATCAAAGGATATCAGCAGCCGTGGTGTATACCTGATGGGAGTCCTGCCTGAAAAGGAGGATCGCATGAACGAACTCTCCTCCAGACTTATCGAAGGAGAGATGTTTTCGTCTGGTGATGACTTTGCAGTCATTGCCCGTGGGGTGGCCCAACAGCTGGATCTTGCCCTGGGCGATACCATTGTATTGCTGGGACAGGGTTTCCAGGGGATGACCGCAGCCGGACACTTCCGGGTGGGTGGCATCCTCGGGTTTCCGCTACCCGACCAGGACAACACCCTGGTATACCTGCCGCTGAAAGAGGCACAAACTTTCTTTGCCGCGCCGGACCGGTTGATCAGCCTGATATTGATGCTTGACGACCCAACCCGGTCGGATCAGCTCGCAGAGCGGCTGCAGCAAAAGCTCGACGAAGAATGGTATACGGTTAAGACCTGGGAAGAGCTGATGCCCGACAAGGTAGCAGCCTTTGACGCGCGTGACGCGCAGGTGCGGGTCTTTGCCTGGGTACTGTATATTGTCGCCGGCTTCGGTATTTTTGGAACCATCATCACCATGGTACACGAACGGCTCAGAGAGTTTGGCATCCTCCTTTCCATCGGACTGAAACGGTCACAGCTTGCATTGGTATGTATGCTTGAAACACTCTTTATCAGCGCCATTGGCGTTATTGCAGGTATCGTGGCCGGTTTCCCCATCGTGTATTGGTTTTACAACAACCCCATCGCCCTGAGTGACGACCTGGCAGATGTGATGATCGACTACGGACTTGAGCCTTTCATGAGTTTTTCCATTGCATCTGACATCTTTTTCTACCAGGGTTTGACCATCTTTATAATTGCACTGATCGTTGGACTCTACCCGGTCAGGAAGGCATTCAGGCTCGATATGATCAGTGCAGCCAGGAATTAATGAACCATAAACCAGGAGATATACAATGAAGACACTGACAAAAATTTCGTGGAGAAACATCTGGAGGAACCGGACCCGTACCCTGATCATTATTACCGCACTGGTACTGGGCATAATGGGTGGCGTGTTTTCTGCAGCCTTGCGCCTTGCCGCAGAAGAGCAGCAGTTTGAAGATGCCATCGAAAACATGATATCCCATATCCAGATCCACCACCCTGAATTCCTCGCCAATCCTGAAGCACGCCATCGCATACCCGATGGCATGGATCTGAAACAGGAGCTCACACAACGTGACGGCATAAAAACCGTGTCGGCGCGCACAGTGATGGATGGCATGGCAGCTTCGGCAAACATGAACACCGGGGTCAGGATAAAGGGTGTTGATAAAAAGGCGGAAGCGAGCATTACAAAGCTGGATGAACTGATCGTGGAGGGGACCTATTTTACTGAGGACTGGCGATTGCCATCTGTGATCATCGGAAGGGCACTGGCCAGGGAACTTCTTGTGGACGTCGGATCACGCATTGTGCTGACATTCCAGGATATTGATGGCGGGATCATCAGTGCCTCATTCAGGGTAGAAGCCCTCTATGCCGTAACCTCACGAAGGTTTGAAGAAAGAACGGTGTTTGTCACGGCAAATGTGCTGAACGAACTCGTTGGAGAAAATACTGCGGTGACAGAAATAGCCATTCTGCTTGACAATGTGGATGACTACAGGGAAGTTACAAAGGAACTGCGGGAGACATATCCCGGACTGGAGATACGTCATTGGGCCGACATGGACCCGGCACTGCATTACGCCCTGGAAGTCCTCGACCAGTTATTGATCTGGCTCGTGGGCATCATCATCCTCGGTGTGTCGTTTGGACTGCTCAACACCATACTGATGTCCATCCTGGAAAGGGTAAGAGAGCTCGGCGTTCTCCTTGCCGTGGGGATGAAGCGGATCAGGGTGTTTGCCATGGTCGTATTGGAAACAACCATGATCTCCATTATTGGCGGTGTAACCGGACTGATCCTGTCGTTTTTCATGATCCGCATCCTGAACAACCGCGGGGTCAACATTCCGGGTGGCGAAGGGCTGGAGGACTTTGGCTTCTCTGCAGTCCTCTACCCAAGCCTCGACACCGTTTTTTACTTCGAAATTGGCGTCCTGGTCATACTGTTCGCCATCCTGGCATCCATTTACCCTGCGTGGAAAGCCATACGCCTTGCACCTGCAGAATCAGTAAGGGCAGAATAGAAGGATCATCGCCAGGGAAAGCTCCATATGAACGAAACACAAACAATTAAATAACATCCAGTATGAAAACTGTAATCAAAACAAGCGACTTGTCAAAAGTATACACCAACATAGCCGTGCCCGTGCATGCGCTGAAGAATGTCAACCTTGAGTTCAGGGAAGGTGAGTTTACAGCGATTGTCGGACCCTCGGGCAGTGGAAAAACCACATTCCTGAACGTGATCGGCGGACTGGATAAGCCGACCGACGGACACGTGGTGATCGATGGTGTCGATATTGCCACCATGAAAGAAAGCAAGCTGTTCGACTTCAGGCTGAGACACATTGGATTCGTCTTCCAGGCATACAACCTGATACCGGTCCTGACCGCCGTCGAGAATGTTTCATTCATCATGCTGCTGCAAAACCAGCCTAAGAAGGAAATGGAACGCCGCGCAAAGGAGATGCTTGAGCAGGTTGGATTGTCAGACAAGCTCGATGTACGTCCCTCAAAGCTTTCAGGCGGACAACAGCAGAGGGTAGCGGTGGCTCGTGCACTTGCCTCCAGACCCGACTTTGTGCTGGCCGATGAGCCAACCGCCAACCTCGATACCGAATCGGCATTTAACCTGCTGGATATCATGGCACGGCTGAACAAAGAAGAAAACATAACCCTGATCTTCTCCACCCACGACCAGCGCGTCATTGACAGGGCACGCAGGGTGATCACACTGGTAGACGGGGCCGTTGACAAAGACGAACATTTTGAAAGGGATTAATTAATCATTGAGGGTTGATATGAAGAAGAATTTGTTTATGCTGACTGTTTTTTCACTGATGACAGTTGCCACAGTGATGGCCCGGCCGGGTGGTGCAGATCATATCAGACTGCGCGGTTACCTGAAGGTCATGCCGGGTTTGCGTCTCGACAGGGACTTCTCCGATCCGGGATTCAACAACATCATCCATCACCGCCTCAATGCCAGGTGGGATATCTCAGACAACCTGAACCTTCACCTGGAAGGGAGAAACAGGTTGATTTACAACGACATGTTTGATATGGTCCCCAACATCAGGGATATTTTTGACCAGGACGACGGACTGGTTGATATGTCGTGGGTCTGGCTGTCGGATGGCAACCTGATAGGCCACTCTGAGATCGACCGTTTGTACCTGGGGTGGCGGACCGACAACTGGCGTGTTCGCGTCGGACGGCAACGGATCAACTGGGGCATCAACCTTGTATCAAACCCCAACGACCTGTTCAACACCTATTCCTTCTTTGACTTTGATTATGTGGAAAGACCGGGCACCGATGCCGTCAGGGTACAGCATTACCTTGGCGGACTCTCGGGCATTGAATTCGCCGTTAGTCCGGCGAGAAACAACCGCGAGATGGTAGCAGCCACCAGGTTCTTTCACAACCTTCGCGGTTATGACCTCCAGGCCATTGCCGGTTATTACAGAGACCGCCTGGCACTTGGGGGTGGATGGGCCGGCCATATTGGCGGAGCAGGCTTTAAAGGGGAGGGCACCTGGTTTTATGACCTCGAAGAAACCGGGGGTGTCGACAGGGGCAATTTCGTGGGTGCGGTTGGTCTCGACTATATGTTTCCCAGGGGGACGTTTTGTGTGGTTGAGTTTTTGTATAATGGCGGAGATGGGAGGGTCGCTGACCAGGCATTCCTGATCACCGAACCTTTGCGTCCCGATAACATCATGTTCTCAGAATATGCCATCACGCTGAGCGCCGACCACGCATTCTCCCCAATAATCAGCGGTGGGATTGCCGTCATGTCATTACCCGACATCGGGGGCTTTTTCCTGATGCCACAAATGCAATACTCCCTGGCACAAAACCTCGATGCCGGGTTCATTGCACAACTATTTACGGGTGGTTCCGGCACCATCTTTGAAGAAGCCGGATCGGCCTGGTTTATATCCGTAACATATTCTTACTGAATCACCAGCAGATGAACCCCCTGCCAGCCGGAACATCTGTTTTTTGCAACCTGAACGGCAGCAGGACATCAGAGTAAATAAACAACCAATGAGTATAAAACGGGTACTTATATTAGCCTGGCGCAACATCTGGCGCAACAAGAGGCGGTCGCTGATCACCATGAGCTCGGTTTTGTTTGCGGTGCTGCTGGCCATCTTCTTTTACTCGCTTGAGAAAGGCACCTACGACAGGATGATCGACAACATGGTGCGGTTCAGCACCGGATACATCCAGATACAGGATGTGCTGTATGACGACGAACCCTCCATGGATCACAGCATGCTGGTCGATGACCACATTACCGGTCTGCTTGATGAGTATGACGATATGATCGATGTTTACGTGCCGCGTATCCAGCATTTTGCACTGGCCGCCTCCGGACCCGTTACCCGGGGTTCAATGGTGATGGGCATCGACCCCGGAAAGGAAGCCCGGCTCAATGACCTGTCTGACCGGATCACGGCGGGGGACTTCATTAAACCGCGCGACAACGATATAGTGGTGGCAGAGGGACTGGCAAACATACTCAGGGCAGATGTTGGCGACTCCCTGGTGCTCCTCGGACAAGGTTTTCAGGGCATTACTGCAGCAGGTATCTACCGCATCAAGGGGATCATCCACCTGAATATCCCCGAAATGAACAGCACCACGATCTATATGTCGCTGGATGCTGCACAGTGGTTTTATGGTGCCGATGACCGGGTTACCTGTCTGATCGTGATGCCAAAGAATGCCGGTCATACGCACCGGCTGGCCGGCAGACTGAGGGAAGGGATTGACAGTGAATGGTACCGGGTGCTCACCTGGGATGAAATGCTTGCAGACCTGCTCGTGCTGATGCAGTTTGACATCGCAGGCACCATGGTGCTGTTGCTCATCTTATATATCGTTATCGCATTCGGACTGTTTGGAACCATGCTTACCATGCTGCTCGAACGCAGAAAAGAATTCGCCATGCTGATGTCACTCGGCATGAAGCGCTACCAGCTGGCAGCAATATGCTTCACCGAATCCATTTTCCTTTCGCTCACAGGGGCCCTGGCAGGCATTATTACCGCACTGCCGGTTATCCTGTACCTCCATTATTTCCCTATTGAGCTGGGCGGTAACCTGGCCATTGCGATGGAAGACTATGGGTTTGAAGCAATCCTCCCAATCGCTGCCGATCCGTCCATTTTCCTGTCCCAGGCACTGATTGTCCTCATGATTGCCATGGTAATCGGACTCTATCCCGTATACAGTGTACACCGCCTGGACATCATGTCAGCAAAACAGTAAAAGAACATCCACATGCAAACAATATTCATCATAGCCTGGAGGAACATCTGGCGCAATCCGAAGCGCAGCCTGGTAATGGTTGCCGCCATAACAGCAGGATTGTGGGGTGGCATATTTGCAGCCTCGCTGAGTTTCGGACTGCTCGACCAGCGATTCCAGGCAACCATCGAACAGCATATCTCACACATACAGGTGCACCATCCCAGCTTCATTCAGGACCCGGTCATTGAATACAGGATAGCCGAATGGGAGGCACTCAGAGATGCCCTGTCGGCCGACCCTGACATATCTGCTTTTTCAGGAAGGACCATCATCAACGGAATGCTCGCATCAGCACACCTTACAAAAGGGATCAACATCATCGGAACAGACCCTGGGGCGGAAAACAGCACCACAGGCCTGGAGCAGAACCTTATTGAAGGCTCTTATTTTGAAGACACAACAGGCCACCCTGTATTGATCGGCAGACAGCTCGCCGGCAAAACAAAACTGGAGGTCGGGTCACGGCTGGTACTAACTTTTCAGGATATGAACAACGAACTGGTGGCAGGGGCATTCAGGGTGGCCGGAATATTTCAAACCGCGAACACCCTGTTCGACGAGAACAATGTGTATGTGCGACAGTCCGATCTGGACGACTATATCGGGGAAGAAACGGTGTTCAATGAAGTTGCCATGATCGTCTCAGATTTCGACCTGATCGGCACGGTGGGAGAACGGTACCGGAACATGTTTCCCGGACTGACCGTCAGGACGTGGGCGGAGGTCTCGCCCGAACTGAGTTATATGAATGAAATGGCCGGTGTGATGCTGATGATCGTTCTGGGGATCATCCTGTTCGCCCTGGCTTTCGGACTGGTAAACACAATGCTGATGTCGGTCTTTGAGCGCACGCAGGAACTGGGCATACTCATGGCCGTGGGGATGAAAAGGAAACTGGTGTTTTCGATGATCATGATGGAAACCTCCTTTCTAACCCTGCTCGGTGCATTGGGAGGACTCCTGTCCGGGGTTGCCACGATGGCATTTTTCGGACAAAAAGGGATTGACCTGGCCAGGGTGGGAGGTGACGCTTTGAATGAGTTCGGATTTCCCTCTGTCGTCTACCCCACCCTTGAACCCTCGTTCTTCCTGATGCTCATCCTGCTGGTCGCTCTGACCGCAATCTTGTCCTCGGTATTCCCTTCTCTGAAAGCCCTTCGCCTGCAGCCGGCAGAGGCAGTAAGGGAACAGTTATAAAAGTTGATCAATCACAAAACAGCAAACAATGCATATCCATTACCACATTCATCCGGCCGCAGAGCAGCGGCCATCATGGCCAGACGACATTCACTGGCAACCTGGCAAAAACCGTTGGAAGGATACTGCCTTTTACCTGTTGCGCTTTCTTATCCTGGTCATTTTGCTGGTGCTTGTCCTGATGGCAGGAGCCGCACCAGGAACCAGTCAGCCGGAGCGCCACAGAGTGGCTGTGGTCCTCAGCGGTGGCGGCACCAAAGGGATGGCGCACATAGGCGTTTTGAAAGCGCTGGAAGAACATAACATCCCCATCGATTACATTGCCGGGACATCCATTGGTTCGATCATTGGCGGGATGTATGCTGCCGGATATTCTCCCACAGAGATTGAAGAACTTGTATTGTCGGAAGAGTTTGAAAACGCTGCCATTGGCCTGATAGATGCAAGGTATCGCCAGTATTACCTGGAACCCGTTCCCGATCCCTCATGGTTCCGCCTCTATTTCGGATGGGAAGACCGCCTGGAAGCACAGAACATCATCCGGCAAAACATTCCCAGCAACATCGTATCGCCCTATCTGATGGATTATTTGTTCATGGAGTACCTGGGTCCGCCGGGTGCTGCGGCAAACTTCCATTTCGACAACCTGTTTGTCCCGTTTCGGTGCATCGCCACAGAAGTCGAGAGCAGAAGTGCCCGAACCATGCGCGATGGGAGTCTGCCGGATGCCGTCAGGGCCTCCATGACCTTCCCCTTCTATTTCCAGCCAATAGAGATTGACGGCAAACTGATGATGGACGGTGGTATGTTCAACAATTTCCCTGCCAACGTAGTGCACGAAGAATTCCAGCCCGACGTGGTGATCGGAAGCGTCGTCAGTGACAATCCCGCCCCGCCCCGCCGGGACAATATCGTTTCACAACTCGAAAACCTGCTCAAGCACCCCTCCCGGTACGACATACTGACCGACCAGGGTGTGCTGATCAAGCCCGATGTGCCCGATATCTCTGTGAACGATATGAGCCGCAACACCGAACTGATTGAGAGCGGATACCAGGCAACCATACGGCAGGTTGAAACGATAAGGGGCTTCATCACCCACCAGGAGGATCCGGCAGACCGTGACCGGCGCAGGAGGGAGTTCAGGCTGAGCATACCTGACAAGATCGTTGGAGAGATCAACATCAATGGCCTGGATCCCGACCAGGAAAGATTCGTGCTTCAGGCGCTCGAACACGAGTCGTTGCCTATGTTTTTCGACGAGCTGAAAACAAGGTATTTCGGAATGCTGCTCAACAACCGCTTTGATTACGTCTACCCCTACCTCCAATATGACCCGCTGACCGGGTTTTTTATATTTAACCTCGAAATGGAAAAAACCACGGAGTTCTTGCGGTCCTTTGGCGGCAACCTCTCATCCAGACCGGCAAACCACGTGTTCGGCAGATTTGAATACGCCCGTTGGGGCAAAACCCCACTTACCCTGTCGAGCAATGCACAACTCGGAAACTTTTACAACAGCATCAATGCCACCGTCAGACTTGATTTTCCGGGGGCAGCCCCATTTTTCCTGACTTCCTCCATTCAATACAGTAAATGGGAATATTCCAGAAGCAGCGTGTTCCTGTTCGAAGAACAAAATCCGCCATTCCTGACGCAAAGGGAATTCAATACGGATTTCTATTTTGGTTATCCCATAGACAACAACACCAAAATGGAGATCGGAACAAACTACGTTGGTGCCAGGAGCGACTTTTTCAACACCAGGTCCTTTTCGGAAGCCGATACGATGGACGTATCCCGTCTCAATCCCTGGTATATGCAGGCAAGCATTGAAAAAAACACACTCAACAGAAAACAATTCCCCACCAGGGGCAATTATTACCACCTTTCCTTTCGCATTGTATATGGCCCGGAAGAATTTACGCCAGGATCAACATCGTGGCATACCGGCAAACAAGAAAGGAGACATGCGTGGACCGAAATGCTCTTTCAGTATAAAAACTTCTTTTCCACCAGGAGCCCTTTTAATCCGGGTTTCTCAACAGAAGCATTCATAAGCCAGCGTCCGGTGCTCAACAACTTTACCTCCACCATGGCCTTTTCGAAACAATACAATCCCTTTCCCCTGTCCTCAACCATGTACCTTCCCCGCTTCAGGGCAAACAGTTATGTGGCGACCGGACTAAAGTCGATCTATAACCTGTCTTCCGCAGCAAGCATCCAGGCAGAAGCACACCTTTTCCAGCCACTACGCACCTTTGTGTCAAACGACATACAGGAAGCCGTTGCGTTGGATTACCGGTTCAGGCCACTGCTGGCCGGAAATCTTGCGTTTGTCTACCATATAGCACCCGGACCATTGAGCATCAGTATGTCATACTTCCACAACGAACAGGAAACATGGGTGTTTATGTTTAATTTCGGGTTTATGCTGTTTAACAGTCAGACATTCATGTAGCCTGCATCATTAAGCCAACAAGTGGGGTCTCTCGCGCAGGAACCGGCAGGCAATGACACAGGGGTGGTCATTAAAGCAAATATTTTTGTTATGCCAATCAGAAAATGACCGGAAAAAACAAATTATCAGATTATTTTTTGCATCTTTGCTAAATATTTAATTTGCTGACAACCAATAAGTTAAACACTTGTTTAGTACGCTTGTACAAGTTGTCGGGTAACGATCACATTAACACACAGGTATGGAATTACAATATACGATCCGGCAGGCAAGGGATGCGGATAAACTGAAAATTCACTCAATGATCCGTGAAAGCATTGCCCGTGAAAAAAAACTACCCGGTCCGTCAACGGTACCTGAATGTTTCCTGGAAGAATTTGTCGACAAGGTCATCCGGAAAGGAAACATGCTGGTGGTTGAAAATGATATGAAAGAATTAGAGCTCATAGGCGAAATCCATTCTTACCACACATCAGACGAACAAACAGGTGAAGACAATTCATTGAAGGAGTTTATTTTTGTTTCACGGACGGACAGTGAATCACCGGCAAGGGAAAAAGAGCTGGTCAGCTGGCTTTTTGGCGAGATACAGGAAAAGCACCGGGATGTGTTCCGGGTAGAACTTTTGTCGGCCGTAAACCATCCCGGCACCGTTGACCATTATAAAAAAATGGGACTGACCATTGAAGGGAACTACAATGGCAGGATGAAACACAAAGCGGAAAAACTGAACCTTCTTATACCCCTTTCGTGGACCAACCCCTCTTTCAATTAGTGGTTTCTTTATGGGAATACCGGTTTCCGGTTGCCCGCTTTCATCCAAAAAAAATCCACTTGTCGCAGCAAACCTATTGCAGGTATCTTTGTATTGTGTACCTTTGACCCTTCAATGATGGCAAACCCTTAACATATATAAACGCATGAAAAAGCAAAGCAATCAATGGTTTTTTTCCGTGTTGTTTATCGGAATAATTTTATCAACAGGATGTATGCAAAGTGCCAACAGTAACAATCAGCAGCAGGATGCCTCTTATGAGGGGCAGGTAAAAATGCTTGTCAGTACCAGTATGGGCGACATCACCATCGTACTGCACGATGAGACACCCGCACACCGCGACAATTTTGTGCGGCTTGCAGAGGAAGGTTTTTATGATGGCCTGTTGTTTCACAGGGTCATTAACGATTTTATGATACAGGCGGGCGACCCGCTGAGCAAGGATGCTGAACCTGGCGAACCGCTCGGCTCAGGTGGTCCGGGTTACACCCTCCCCGCCGAGATCACTCCAAAACTGTTTCACCAAAAAGGTGCACTGGCTGCAGCACGCCAGGGCGACCAGGTGAATCCCGAGAGGCGGTCTTCGGGTTCACAGTTCTATATTGTCCAGGGACGGGTGTGGAACGAGAATGAATTGAACCAGATGGAAAATTCAAGGGAAAACCCGTTTTCTGATAAGCAGCGCGAAATCTATTCCACCATCGGTGGCACACCGCACCTTGATGAAGCCTATACCGTATTCGGACAGGTCATTGAAGGGCTTGAAGTGGTAGACCGGATTGCAGGTGTTGAAACCGGACAGCGTGACCGTCCCGTTGAGGATGTCGCCGTCATTTCCGTGAAAATCATAGAATAGCAGCCAGTTATGTTAGAAAAGATCAAAGCCGTTCTGGAGGAAATTGAAGCATTTGATGCGAAAACCCTGGAAGAAGCAGAAGCATTTCGCGTAAGGATGCTGGCCAAGAAAGGGCTTATATCTGCTCTTTTCAACGATTTTAAAACGGTAGACCCGGCGCATCGAAAGGCGATTGGGCAACAGCTCAATGAGCTGAAACAAACTGCCACAGAAAAGATCCGCACCATTAAAAGCCGGCTGGAGGCCGAAGCCGGACAAGGTGCGGAAGACAAGAAGCAACCCGATATGTCGATGCCGGCAGTGTTTGACCCGGTCGGCAGCAGACACCCATTGTCAATAATCAGGAACAAGATCAACACCATATTTGAAAAAATCGGTTTCGTTGTCTCTGAAGGTCCGGAAATCGAAGACGACTGGCATAATTTCAGTGCCCTTAACTTTCCCGAAGATCATCCTGCACGGGATATGCAGGACACTTTTTTTGTTGAAAAGAATCCCGACATTGCCCTGCGCACCCACACCTCATCCGTCCAGGTGCGGGTAATGGAAACGCAAAAACCCCCCATACGCACCATTTCACCCGGCAGGGTGTTCCGCAACGAAGCCATATCAGCCAGGGCGCACTGTATTTTCCACCAGGTGGAAGGGCTCTATATCGACGAGGGAGTTTCCTTTGCCGACATGAAGCAATGTCTGTTGTATTTTGCAAGGGAAATGTTTGGGGCCGGCACGGAGATCCGGCTGCGTCCCTCATTCTTTCCGTTCACAGAACCCTCGGCCGAAATGGACGTGTCGTGCAGCATTTGTGGCGGACCCGGATGTACGGTGTGCAAATACAGTGGATGGATTGAAGTGCTCGGATGCGGGATGGTCGACCCCAACGTGCTCGACAACTGCCACATCGACAGCAGGAAATATACGGGATTCGCCTTCGGTATGGGGATCGAACGCATCGCAATGATCATTTACCAGATCAAAGATTTGCGGATGTTCTTTGAAAACGACCTCCGCTTCCTTAGACAGTTCACATCTGCAATGTAAGACAAGGCAAAAGAAACACGCGAGTCATGCCAAAACACCTGAAAGAACTTGCGGCAAAGCTGGACAGGGAAGATCCCCTGGCACCCTTCCGTAACCGGTTTTACATACCCAAAGACACCATTTACGTGGATGGCAATTCCCTCGGACTGCTAAGTGTGGATGCTGAGCAATCAATGCTGCGCGTACTTGACGAATGGAAAACCCTGGCCATCAAAGGTTGGCTTGAAGCAAAGCACCCGTGGTTCCATTTTGCGGAAGAGATCGGAAACAGGGCAGCAGAACTGGTTGGCGCCGGCAGGGATGAGCTGATATTTACCGGCACCACCACCGTGAACATCCATAGTCTGATCAGCACTTTTTACCACCCCAGCGGAAAGCGCACCAAAATACTTGCCGACGAACTCAATTTTCCGTCCGACCTGTATGCCATCAAAAGCCAGATCAAACAAAAAGGGCTGGATCCTGAGCGGGAGCTGGTTCTCGTAAGAAGCAAAAACGGCCATACCATAGATGAAGACGACATAGCAGGGATGATGGATGACCAGGTGGCGCTCACCTGGCTTCCATCAGTGCTGTATAGCAGCGGACAACTGCTCGATATGGCGTTTCTTTGCAGGGAAGCCCATAGCAAGGGGATCCCCATCGGTTTCGACTGCAGTCATTCAGCAGGGGCAATACCACACGATTTCAGTCGCTGGGGTGTCGATTTTGCCACCTTTTGCAGTTACAAATACCTCAATGGCGGTCCGGGATGCACTGCATTCCTTTACATCAACAAAAAACATGTTGAAAAAGAACCAGGAATGGCCGGATGGTTTGGATATGTCAAGAACAGGCAATTCGACATGCTGCCCGACTTCGAACACGCACACTCGGCAGGCGGGTGGCAGATCTCATCGCCAGGTATCCTGGGCTCATCCGCTATGGAAGGATCGTTAAACATCCTGCTCGAAGCCGGAATTGAAAACATCCGTAAAAAATCGCTGCAGCTCACCGGTTTCTTTCTTGAACTGTTTGAGTCGATGCACAACAAACCAGAATACCGGTTGTCCGTTGCCACCCCGGCAGAAGACCACCGTCGTGGCGGACACGTTGCACTGACCCATCCCACCGAAGCGCTTCGCATATGCGAGGCCATGAAAGCAAGGGGCATCGTCCCCGACTTCCGCACACCCGCCATCATTCGCATTGCCCCGGCAGCCCTGTACAATACCTTTGAAGAGGTATACCAGGTGGCCCGTGCCATTGAAGAGATCATGAACAACAAAGAGTACCTTCGTTTCGACACACAAAGAAAAGACATATCATAAATTTTGCCACGATCTTTTCAATGCACCAACGGTTTCATTTGCCGGAAAAATACTATTTTTGAAACAACACAAATACACTGATGTAACATGAACGAACAAGAACTGCAATTTCGCCGCAACATGGAGTGGCTGAAAAAAAACATCCGGAGGATCCTGATCGCCATCTTCGTGGTCGTTGCGA
>PWKN01000018.1 GCA_003559735.1 Bacteroidales bacterium
CCGTGGACCCAGATAGATTATTACGACAAACTGATGCTTACCAAAAGGGCTGATGCCCTTCACAAAAAGCTTGAACAAAAGGTGCTGATGACAGCCGACAAGCTGGTAACCGTTAGCCATCATTGTGCTGAATATTTGAAAATAACCGAAAGGCAGGAAATCCATGTAGTAACCAACGGGTTTGATCCCGACGATTTTCAGGATCTGCCATCATTTGACGCCCGGGAATTCTCCATTACCCATCTGGGTTCCATGAATGCCGACCGCAATCCCAACATGTTATGGAAAGTTTTGTCGGAGCTGGTATTGTCAGATCCGTTTTTTTCAGAGTTTCTGCATATTCGCTTTATCGGACATGTGGATTATTCGGTAAGGGAAAGTCTGCAGAATCATTCCATATCTGCATTTGCAGCGTATAATTATCCCATGCCATACAGGCAGGCCCTTGCAAATGCTGCCAACTCGGCCATCTTGCTTTTGCCACTCAACAACACGTCAAATGTAATGGGGATTACTACGGGCAAACTGTTTGACTATATCGGACTGAAACGTCCGATTCTCTGTATCGGTCCGCCTGAGGGAGACGCAGCCGCAATCATCAGGGGAACCCGAAGCGGCAAGACTGTCGGCTTTGACGATGAGGAAAAATGCAGGGAAACACTGCTTCAATGGGCTGCAAGTTTTCGTAAAGGCCAATTGCGGCCAAGGGGACAGTCTGTCAATGATTATACCAGGAAAGAGCTGGCCGCACAGATCGCCCTTCTCCTGGATGAGATGTCAGAGTAACGGCCACTGACCGGGGCATTGGGACACTGTTGCGGTACTTTTGTGAATAAAGCGCATCAGAAGGGGAAGAAAACCGGAAGCAGCAAGGTGGCCAGGATCCAGAATATGAGGTTGAGCGGGGCACCTACCCTGATAAAATCAGAGAACCTGAATCCGCCAACGCCGTAGATCATGGTGTTGGTCTGATAACCTACAGGTGTTGTAAAGCTTGAAGAAGCGGCAAATGCAATGGCCATCAGGAATGGTCGCGCATCCACCCCCAGCTCTGCAGCCGCGGCAATGGCAATGGGTGTAAGCAAAACCGCACTGGCATTGTTGCTCATTGTTTCGGTGAGCAGGGTGGTAATGAGATACATTGCTGATAAAATGGCTACCGGCCCAAGGGCTCCTGCCACATCGATGATGAAATGGCTGATCAGCCTTGCAGTTCCGCTGACATCCAGGGCCACGCCCAGGCTCAGGGCACCGGCCAGTAAAAAGATGACTTTCCAGTCGATCGCATTATAGGCTTCCTCCATGGTAATGCAACGGGTCAGCACCAGAAACATGGATCCGATAATGGCAGCCATCATGATGGGAAGTATTTCAAGGGATGCAAGCAGGATCACACCCACCAGCGTCAGTACCACCGTAACCATTTTGTCTTTACGGTACTCCGGAAAACCAACCTCGCTGACGATCAGAAATGTATTCCTCCCTCGCAATTCCAGTTGCTGGAGGTTCTGCAATTTCTCTTTTTCAACTTCGATAAGCAGGGTATCACCCGCCCGGAGCACTGTTGTCACCACCTTTTCGCGCATCAGCTCACCGCGGTGACGAATGGCCAGGACCGTCGCCCCGTATTTCTGGCGAAAGTCAAGATCTTTCACCGTGCGCCCTTCAAACGGACTGTTTGGAGCGATCACCGCTTCCACGAACACGACCTGGTTACCGGCCTTTTTTTTGCCAAAGAGCTCCTCTTCTGTCTTGAATTTGGCATCACTTTTCAGCGCAATGCCCTCCCTTTCTTTGAGTGCCTTTATTTTTTCAACATTGCACCTCACCTTGAGCACATCCCCTTCATTCAGCACCAAAGCGCCCGATGGCGTGATGAATGTCTGTCCTTTCCGTTTCACTTCAAGGATATCGATATCCAGGGTGTTCACCAGCGGGCAGGATTTTATGGATTTACCTACAGAGGGTGCATTTGCCAACAACACAATTTCGGTCAGGTAGTCGCCCATGCCGAACTTCTTCATCAATCCGTCATCAGATCCTCCCCTGTCAGGGATCAGCCGTATGCCGATGGTCATCATATAGATCAATCCAACCCCAAAAAATATAATGCCCATGCGCGACAATTCGAACATGGAGAAGGGCTCCAGGCCTTGTCCGGCAGCCACTCCGCTCACCAGGATATTGGTTGAGGTTCCTATCAGCGTGCAAACCCCCCCAAACATGGAAGCATATGAAAGGGGCATCAGCATTTTTGCCAGGTTCTGTTTTGTCTGCGCTGCAGCACCCACCAGTATGGGAATAAATATAGCCACTACCGGGGTGTTGTTGATAAAGGCAGATATCACCCCCACAGTGACCATGGTAACAAATATTCCCAACCAAAAATTATATTTGAAAAGGCGTGCGATGCGGTTACCAATGCTCACCACGGCACCCGACTTAAAAAGTGCTGCGCTGAGCACAAACATAAATGCTACCGTAATGGTGGCCGAATTACTGAATCCCGACACCCCCTGCACCGGGGTGATCACACCCGTAACCACCAGTACCGACATGGCAACGATGGCTACCACGTCGACAGGATAGCGTTCCGTGGCAAACATGACCACTGCACCAATCAACACGAACAGTACAATACCCACCTCAATTGTCATCCCAAAAAAAGATTGTATAGAGAATAAGGTCCAAAAATACAAACTTAATCTGAATGCAACATCTCATTTTTGCAGGCAGGTTGTAATCAATGACGCACGGCAGACAGGAAAGTGCAGCCTATACCGACTCAAACTGAAGATGGTGAAGGAAATACGTGTCAGAGATCTTTTTTACCAGGAAGAAGCACCGGTAGGTATTTCCATTCTTTGTCTTGAGCCGGCCAAAAACATAAACTGATCCGTCGCGTGCTGTTCCCTGGTGCCGTATGGTAAATGAGGATGGGGTATTTCTGGAAAAAAAATCGCGGACGATCATTTCAGATTGTGATTTACTGTATGTCCCTTCGGCACGGGGCATGGACAGCTCCACATTGGAACTGAAAAACCTGGCCAGTTCACGTGCACTGCCCTTTTCAATGGCACTGGATATATCTTCCACCATCTTACCCGCCTGATCCGGTTCAGCAGCATCCGACACGCCCGTAGCAAAGACCAGACAGCAGCAAAAGAAAAGACTTGCAAAACGCATGTTCAATGCAGTATTCGCAAAATGATCACAGATCATTTCCCGGTGTGTTGTTATGGTTTGATTTAACCTGCACGATCCATTATCAGGAACACAGGTTCATTGAATAAACCATCAAAAATCAAACCAAACACAGATAATTGCTTAATTTTGTCGTTAAAGGGCAATGATGCCGGACTGAAATACGATGTGATGGGCTTTGTTACCGATACGCTATAGCCATTTCAGCAAGGTACAGTCTTGTGAATGGCACAGGGTGTAAGATGATCAGGGCAACAGGGAGCAATATGAAGATACTGCTATTATTTACGGGGAAAACAGACACAGGTTACCTGTCTGACGGGGTCAGGGACTACATGAATCGTATAAAACGGTATGTCGGCATAGAAGTTATTGAAGTTGCCGTTCCGAAAAAATGGCATGCATTATCACCGGAGCTGCGAAAAAGCCGGGAGGCTTCTGTCATTGAAAGATACATGGACCGGTGCGACCACACGGTGCTTTTGGACGAAAGGGGCAAAGCTTTCGGTTCCGTTCAGTTTGCACGTTTCATTGAAGACAGAATGAACCAGTCAACCAGGAAGTTATTGTTCGTGGCAGGCGGACCGTGGGGATTCAGTGAGGAATTGACCATACGGGCACAAAGCAGGATATCATTGTCGCCGATGACTTTTTCACACCAGGTGGTACGTTTGCTGTTCATGGAACAGTTGTACCGGGCAATGACCATAATTCGCGGTGAGCCTTACCACAATGAATGATTGAACAATGTTGCTGTTTGTTACCGTAGTTCTTTTGCTATCGTTATTGATGCGATGGTACCATCACCAACTGCGGTAGTGATCTGTCGGACCTGTTTGCTGATAACGTCTCCTGCTGCAAAAACACCGGGCATGCTGGTACGCATATCCGCATCCACTTTCAGGTAGCCCCATTGGTCTTTGTCGAGCGGTTCGTTGATCATCTCCAGGTTTGGTTTCATTCCAACAAAAACAAACACACCATCGGTGAACAGTTCATTCGTCTCGCCGGAGTCGAGGTTTTCCACTTTAACCACCATTTTTTCGTTTTTTCGGTAAAACCCACGTGGCTCATGTGAAAACAAAATGTTGATTTTCGGGTCAGCCAGTGCCCTTTCCTGTGCAGCACGGTTGGCGGTCAAATAAGGGAATTGCTGCACCATTGTGATCCTGGATGCAAATTTGGAGATGAACTCCGACTCCTCTACCGCAGTGTTTCCGCCCCCTATGATGACAACCTCTTTGTCATGGTAATATTTTGCATCGCACGTAGCGCAATACGAAATCCCTTTACCATAGAACTCCTTTTCTCCTTCCACATTCAGGTATCGAGGTGATGCTCCGGTGGTGATCAATATTTTTTTTGCCCTGAGCGTTTCGTGGTTGTCTATCAGCACTTCTTTTTTAACCAGGTCAACGGAATTGACCTCCACTGCAACTTTCAACGTTGCCCCTGCAGCCTTTGCCTGTTCTGCCATATTATGGGCAAGCATAAAGCCAGGCTGGGGTTCAATAAATCCAGGGTAGTTGCTCACCTGGTGGGTTGTCGACACTTGTCCGCCGGGCAACAGGGGGTCAACCACCACAGTATTCACTTTGGCCTGTGCCAGGTAAATCGCAGCTGCCAGTCCGGCGGGTCCCCCTCCAAGGACAATTGTTTCGGCATCGGTAACTTTGGGTTTCACTGACGCATGGATCGCTTTTACACGCGATCCTGGCAACAGTGCATCAAGGTTGCGCATAATATCCGAACGCCTTATGCCTCCGGTAAGGACCTCTCCCACCTGTTGTCCGTCTTTGAAAAACAAAACGGAAGGAGAAGACCTGATTCCAAACTTTTCTGCCAGCTCACGGTTCTCCTGACGAAACATTTTGATAAAACGGACGTCTTTACCGTATAATTTGCCGAGGGCCTCGTATTTCGGTGCCAATGCCTCGCAAGGGGGACATTCGGTCGAGTAAAAATCAAGTACCACCAGTTTATTGGCTTCCAGTTCCTGTTGAAATGCGTCTTGTTTGATTTCGATCATCTTTTTTCTGTTTTGGACGAAACAGTCATGGCTGATCAAAATCTTTGCCATAAAAACAAAAGATGACAATATGGCAAATCACGTTCCACTGCCGGCAAGTGTGGCGTAACACGATCCATTGTTTGCTAATTTCATACAAACAATTGGTTATTAATATGTTGTTTGAAACACCTGTTAAATTTTGAATAAAGCAGCTTGCAGGTCTAAAAAAGTTACTAATTTTACCCTCCATTTTTTGTTAAACCAATGCACATATTATGATCAAGAAAGTATTGGTGGCCAATCGCGGTGAGATTGCCGTCCGTATCATCCGGTCTTGTCGTGAGATGGACATCCATACCGTAGCGGTATATTCTGATGCCGATCGCAGGGCCTTGCATGTGTTGTATGCTGATGAAGCCTGGCACATTGGTCCGTCACCCTCTGCCGAATCTTATCTGAACATTGACAACATCATTCAGGCAGCGCATAAAAGCGGCGCTGATGCCATTCATCCGGGATATGGTTTTTTATCTGAGAACCCCGGATTTTCAGCGCGTTGCCGTGATGAAGGCATCATTTTCATTGGACCTTCACCGCATGCCATTTCCACCATGGGCGACAAGATCACTGCCCGGGCGACAATGATGGCGGCGGGTGTCCCGGTAGTACCGGGTACGGAAAGCAAGATCACATCTGAAGAAGAAGCACTGGAAACGATCAGTCAGATTGGCCTGCCGGTAATGATCAAGGCATCTGCCGGTGGTGGAGGCAAAGGGATGCGCCTTGTTACGACCAACAAGGAAATAACATCAGCATTGCGAGCGGCACGTTCTGAAGCCAGGAATGCTTTTGGCGACGAATCAGTGTTTATTGAAAAATATATTGAGTCACCCCATCATATTGAATTTCAAATCCTGGCAGACAACCATGGAAATGTTATTCAGCTGTTTGAACGGGAATGTTCCGTGCAACGCCGCCATCAGAAGATCATTGAAGAGACCCCCTCCCCCATTCTTACGTCCCGCAGACGCCAGCAGATGGGAGAAGCGGCCATTTCAGCTGCAAAAGCAGTTGATTACCAGGGGGCGGGCACCATAGAATTCATTGTCGACAAAGACCTGAACTATTACTTCCTTGAAATGAACACCCGACTGCAGGTTGAGCACCCCATCACTGAACGCGTGGTAGGTATTGACCTGGTAAAGGAGCAGATACATATAGCAAACGGGGAACCGCTAAGGTACCGGCAGGAAGAGCTGACACAGCAGGGACATGCCATTGAATGCCGTGTATATGCAGAAGACCCTGGCAACAATTTCATGCCGGCTCCCGGAAAGGTAACGCACATCAACATCCCTTATGGTGTGGGGGTCAGGGTAGACGGTTCCATATACGAAGGTTTTGAGATCCCCCTCTTTTACGACCCCCTGATCGCAAAACTGATCGTCTGGGGCAAAGACAGAAAGGAGGCCATGAAAAGAACCCGCCGGGCGCTGAAAGAATTCAAGATCACCGGCGTTAAGAACAATCTCGGATTTCTCGACCGCATACTTCATGCCAGGGGCTTTACCGACGGCAATTACAATACCCATTTCAATGACGACAACAAAGATGAACTGATCCGCGAAGAACGTTGTGACGATCGTTGTGAAGACATCGTCATCATCACCGCGTTCATGGAGTACATGAGAAAAATTC
>PWKN01000187.1 GCA_003559735.1 Bacteroidales bacterium
CGACAACGCCCCTGTTCCCGGAGTAGAAGGATATTACATGGTGGTGGTTAACCTGCACGAAGACCATAACAAAATTGCAGTGGTCGATCCGCTGGTCTACCTGATTGGCGATGCGATCAATGACTGGGGTACGGCGGTTGAAAATGCACTGTTCGATGTTGATAACGAAAACGAGGTGCTGACAATCACCAGGGAACTCCATGCAACAGATGCAATCAGGATGTATGCCTGGTTCGACGCTGCTGAAGGATGGTTTACCGACTGGTGGCAATCAGAGTTCATGATCTTTGACGGTGAAATTGAGTTTCGTGGCACCGGCGACGATCAGGCACGCGTTGCTGTTGAAGATGGTGAATATACCATTGAACTGAACTTCCGCGACCATACGGGCTCAATCACTAAACATTAATCCTGTCACAGTGATTAAAAAAGGGGTTGCCAATGCGGCAGCCCCTTTTTTATTGCTTACAAAACACCTTGTATCAGAACAACTCTTCTTCAATGATCAGCCTGAAGACTTTGTCTCCCCGCCTGAGAAGTTCCGGTACCTTTACGGAACACCTGTCTCCTTTCCGCGCAGTGGTTACCGGCTGATCATCAACACGGATAACTGGAATAACAAACTCCGACACACCGGTAGTAGGTCCGGTAACCATCAGCTGGTCACCGGTTGAGATCTCCTGTGTCTCCATGGTGATCTCTGCTACCTGCAAATTAGAAAAATAGTTGGTGATCTTTCCCACATACTGCTTTCGCCGGGTTGACTGTGATCCATAACGTTCAGACCATTCACCCATGGTACGTCCGAGGTAATAGCCATCCCAAAACCCACGGTTAAAAACTCCACGCAAACGCTCCGTCCATTCCGCCACTTTTTCCAGGCTATAGGTGCCGTCGCGGATCGCATCCACGGCCTCCCTGTAACAACTGGTAACTGTCTTAACATAATCTGGACTTCGACCGCGTCCTTCGATCTTGAATACGGTCACCCCTGCATTGATCATCTTATCAAGAAAACCTATGGTACACAGGTCTTTGGGTGACATGATGTACGCATGATCAACTTCCAGCTCATACCCCTCCTCTTTGTCCGTTACCATGTAAGCCCTCCTGCATAACTGCAGGCAGGCACCCCGGTTGGCAGAATAGTTCTTGTTGTCGAGACTCAGGTAGCATTTCCCGCTAATGGCCATACACAAGGCACCGTGGATGAACATTTCCAGTTGGACCAGGTCTCCGCAAGGTCCGGTTATGCTGTCATCGGCAATGCCCTTTGCAACAGCATGCACCTTTTCGAGCGTGAGTTCACGGGCCAGCACCAGTACATCGCCATACCGTGCATAAAACCTGACCGCCTCAAGGTTGGTTATGTTGCACTGGGTACTTATGTGCAGGCGCATACCACATTTACGCGCATATTCCATCACCGATATGTCAGAAGCTATGATCGCTGAAATACCCGCCTTCCTGGCATGATCAACCGTTTTGCGCATCTCCTCCATTTCTTCATCATAAATGATCGTATTCAGCGTGAGATAAGACCTGACACCATGCGTCCGGCAAATACCTGCAATGCGATGCAGGTCATCCAGAGAAAAATTTTGCGATGACCGGCTGCGCATGTTCAGCCTGCCCACACCAAAATATACTGAATCAGCCCCTCCCTGTAAGGCAGCCATCAACGACTCATAGGATCCGGCCGGCGACATGATCTCTATATGTTTGCTATTGCTGTTCATATCTCTGTTCGTTGGCATAGTAAATTTCGGGTTACCGTACCCGGCCCATCCAGGTTTGCCATTGGCAACCAGAGCGTTTTATGGTCTTTTTCATTATTCCTGCACTGACCAGTAAACGGACGGTGACTTGTTTTTTGTAAAGATAAGGCTTTTATCCATTATTTTCAGGTTGTGCCTTTGATCAATGGCTGATAAAACAGGCAGTTACATAGTGACCCGTTTGGTCAATCCACGAAATGCATCTGGGAAATCCGCCTGAAACCCTTATTTTTGTAAACTGCATACCACACTATGCGCATACGCACAGGTGACCCGACAAACAAGGCACCTGTTAACCAATAACGTTTCGGGCCATGATCCAGACAAAAAACAAAACCGTTGCTTTTCGCGACCTGGGCACGATAGACTATAAGGAAGCGTGGGATTATCAGGAAAGATTGTTCAGGGAGGTGGTTGACAAGAAGATGGCAAACCGGTCCAACCAGGATGCCATGCAAGCCACCCCAAACTATTTGTTGTTTTGCGAACATCCGCATGTGTATACCCTGGGAAAGAACGGCTCGGAAAACAACCTGCTGGCCAACATGGTGGAGTTGCACAATAAGAAAGCCACGTTTTATAAGATCAACCGAGGCGGCGACATCACCTATCATGGTCCGGGACAAATTGTTGGCTACCCCATTCTCGACCTCGATAATTTTTCTCCCGACATTCACCAGTATGTTGCATTGCTTGAGGAGGCAGTCATCAGGACCATTGCAGAATTCGGATTGCAGGGTGGCCGGCTGAAAGGGGCATCGGGAGTATGGTTAGACCCAACTTTGCCGGCCAGGGCAAGAAAAATTTGTGCCATAGGGATCCGGAGCAGCCGGTGGGTCACCATGCATGGATTTGCCTTTAATGTAAATACAGACCTCAGTTATTTTGACCTGATCAATCCGTGTGGATTTACTGATAAAAAAGCCACCTCGATGGATGCCGAACTGGGCCGGTTTTTTCCAGTGGACGAAGTAAAGGAAAAACTCAAAGGGCACCTCGTGTCGCTTTTCGGCATGGTGCTTGCGTGACAACTACAAAATGATCACTTACCGGTCTTTTTGGGTGCATTGCGCAGCACCTCCAGGGTCAGATCCCAGAATTTTTTCACCGAGCTGATCTGCACCCGCTCATCAGGTGAATGGGCACCGGTCATCTCCGGACCATAGGATATCATATCCATTCCGGGATACTTTTCCCCTATAATCCCACACTCCAGTCCGGCATGAATGGCCAGCACCTTCGGTTCCTCCCCGAACAGATCGTTATGTGCTTTGCGGGTGATGGCAAGAATTGGTGAGTCGAGGTTTGGCTCCCAGCCCGGGTAGCCATCGCCTTGTTCAACCTGCGCACCGGCAAGGGTAAAAACACTTGCCACCATATCGGCAACATCCTGTTTACCGGTATCGAGTGAACTTCGCTGGCTGGTGACCAGGGTGATCTTTCCGTCAGACATCTCAACAGATGCAAGGTTGGTGGATGTTTCAACCAGGTCAGGAATATCTGGTGTCCAGGACATTACTCCATGCGGACACCCATAAACGGCGTTTAGGAGTTTTTTTTGCAGGTCAGGATCAATCAATGATCCGGGCAGATCAGTTGCTGCAACCTCGATATTTAATCCAGGTTCATTCACCTTCAATGCATTTTTGATCTCATCGCCCAGTGTTTTGAACAGACCCGGCAGGGCCTTTTCTTTTTTTTCAGGAACCGTGATGGTGGCAAATGCTTCACGGGCTATGGCATTATGCAGGTTGCCCCCTTTTATTTCCGACAACCGGACTTCCAATACCTGTTGGGCATTCCACAACAGCCTGTTCAGGATTTTAATGGCATTACCCCTTCCCTTATGAATATCATCACCTGAGTGTCCGCCTTTCAGACCAGTAACAGCAATCCTGAATGCCCGGTGCCCTTTCTCCACATCAACCCTTTTGTTCTCAAAGCTTACCACGGTGTTCACTCCGCCTGCGCAACCAATGAACAGCTCACCATCGTCTTCCGAGTCGAGATTCAGCAAAATCCGTCCGTCCACCAGGTCTTTTCCCAAATTAAAAGCACCGGTCAGCCCGGTCTCCTCATCCACAGTAAAGAGGCACTCCAACGGTCCATGCTGTATGCGTGTGTCCTCCAGTATGGCCAGCTGCACAGCCATCCCAATGCCGTCGTCGGCTCCGAGGGTGGTCCCTTCGGCCCGGACCCACCCGTCATCCACCACGGGCTTTATTGGGTCACGGTCAAAGTCGTGATCCACCCCTTCATTTTTTTCACACACCATGTCTATGTGGCTCTGCAGGACAACAGTGGCCCGGTCTTCAAATCCTGCAACTGCCGGTTTTCTGATCACCAGGTTGCCTATCTTGTCCTGTTTATATTGCAGGTTATTCGCCCTGGCAAAATCGATCAAAAAGGCCAGGATACGTTCCTCCTTTTTTGAAGGCCGGGGAACCTGGCAAATGTCTTCAAACAACTCCCAAAGTCTGTTGGGTTCCAAATGATCAAGTCTTCTTTGCATATGCTTGCCTTTTTTTTTCCGGTCATATAATTAAATTATTTCCAATTGCTGGTCACCATCCCTTCACCAGAGGTAGATTCACGGAATGAGACACCTGTTTTTTTTTATCACGGCGGGACAAACCCCTCAAAAAGTCCACTGCCGGCTAACGGCTGACAGGAAACGCATGATGGAAAAAGGTCATTACCTGATCGGGTCAAACCCCTTGCCATACACACCCATGACATTGCCAACCGAAATAAACGCATCAGGATCCACGTCCTTTATCGCACGAAACACCATTGAGGTTTCATAGCGACGTACGATCACCACCAGTACGGCACTCTCTTCCTTGCTATACCATCCCTGACCATTAAGCAGTGTAATACCGCGACCTATATCATTGGCAATGCGTTCGGCAATGATCTCGTATTTGGGTGAAAAAATAAACATTTGCACGCTGCGCCTGTGTCCCATCAACAGCATATCTATCGAATAGGAACCCACAGCCATGGTAACATAACCATATACCATCACCTCCAACGACTGGAACACAAAGAACGACGATGATATGATCATCAGGTCGAGATAAAGGATAATGCGTCCGTGGCTGATGTTGCGGTATTTGTTGATGATCATGGCAATGATATCGGTGCCTCCGGTACTTCCACCCTGTGTAAATACCAGTCCAACTGAAGCCCCGCTAAGTATTCCGCCAATGATGGCCGACATAAACCTGTCATCCACTACCGCCTCTGTGATCAGGGGTTGCAGGATACCAAGAAAGACTGACAGCACCACTGCGCCATATACTGTTTTTATCCCAAACCCGAGTCCGAGGTTTTTGACTCCCAGCACCAGTAAAACAATGTTCATCAAAAGGAAAGTGAATGCCACAGGTATCCCGGTTGCATAATACAACAATGCAGCCAGTCCGGTTATGCCCCCTCCGACAATTTCAGAAGGAAGCAAAAAGGCTGTCCACGCCAAAGCATTGACAAACAACCCAAAAGTGATGATCCCATATGTTTTTAAAACACCCAGGACGGGGTGTTTCTTTTTTTTGTGCATCATCAAACAAAGATAATAAGATGCCGGGGTTTTACCTGATCAGGCTTTTGTTTTTTATCATTGCTTCCCTGATCGCCATCCTGAGAGGCTCTGCTGTCATAAATATCATTTCCGCATCTGAAGGGAATGGGAGCAGTTCAACCCCGATCTTTTCGCGGGTCTCTTCGTCCAGGGCATTCAGGTCACCCACGGCACGTGCCGAAGAATGTTCAAACACTGTATAGGCCGTCAGTGGTTCGCGCATTAACAGGCGCCTTGGCTGCTCGGATATCAGTTCCAGGTGGCCGTCGATGGATACCGATTTGTGCTGTTGTGTTTCAATTACTGTGGCGGTGATATCCTTGTACCTTTTAATCCTGATGTCGTTGCCCAATGAGTCTTTCATAACGTTGCCCCTTTCGTCAAGAACATATTCAAACCCATCTTCAATTGTTTTTTTGAAAACCTGATCATTTTCAGATGTTTGGTCGGGCGAAACAACAACAGAAGCCAGGTTGATGATCAGGTAATAGTCAAATGGTATTGTTTCGTCCAGGTCCTCATAATAAAACTCCAGCCATTCGTCTTCAATGCCTCTGGGGTCAACGGTGAGTAACCGTCGAAGAAAATCGGGTGCCATTTTCAGATGGGTCTTGTTGTCTACATTGACAAACACACGGCTGATCCCCTTCTGACGTGCATCAATTGCCAGCTGGTTTGCATCCTTGTAATCGGCCGAATACTCCATGACCATAAGCAACTTATAATAGGCCCGGCGGTAGGCCTCCTTTTCATCCAGCTCCATTAACTGGTGGGCTTGTTCATAGTAATAACCAGCCGCACCCCGTTGTGCCATGATGATTTCTTCGTCATAGTCAACATACGGAAAGTTTACGACGCGGTCGGGCAACTGTAACGGCAACACCCTCCGTACGAGGGTCTGGCGGTTCTTTTTCAGGTTATACAAATGCAATATCTCGGGGGTGTTCCTAATGTTCCCTTCCCTGGTAAGAAAGCGAATCCTTTCACTGTTTTCCTCATTCGCCAGGAGATAGGCCCTTTCAAGAACCAGTATCTCATCATGGTTACCGGGATTTCTGAGCAGTTTCCTGACAGACCTTTCAATCGCGGCATCGTAGTTACCACGTCTCAGGTGACGTGATGATGAGGCACAACCGGCAAAAAGGAGTGCCATGATTAATAAAAGCAAGGTTCTTTTCATAGTCGTTGGTTTTTTTTCCGCATTTTCTTCTGATCCTGAACCTGTTGTCATTGCATCCTGATTATCAGGCCAGATCAAATCCTATCTTGCCGAACAGGCATGTAATAAACGGTTCAGATCATTTTCCATGCACCGGGTGTGTTGTTCAACCCGATATAAAATTAAAACATTTTTTCATATGTTGATGTTTTTTTTGTTGTGTTTTGCTGTTGGCCGTTGGCAGCAGGCTTTAGGCTGCAGGCTGTTGGCTGCTGTATATCAAAAAAGCCCCGCCGGCTTGATGCGGGCGGGGCTTTATAAAAGGTGGCGACGACATACGCTCCCGGGTTACCCCAGTACCA
>PWKN01000119.1 GCA_003559735.1 Bacteroidales bacterium
ACATTGCTAGCAGCGGCATCGGGATAGTCGTCAGCGGCGGAGGCGACAACCACTGGGAAGGCGGCAGCTTCTCGCAGGGCGGCGGTTACTATTATGGGATGGGGATCTTTCGGGCCGGCGGCGATGGCGACGACACCTACATCGGGTCGCGCTACGCCCAGGGCTTCAGCGCCCACCAGGCCATCGGGGCCTTCATCGAAGACGGTGGCGACGACACCTACCGCACGCGCCATATGGCCAGCATCGGACTGGCCTGGGACGAAAGCGTCTCCTTCTTCCACGACAAGGGCGGCGACGACCATTACGACGGCGGCTCCAGCTTCTCGCTGGGCGCCAGCGCACACAACTCTTTCGCCGTGTTCATCGACGAAGGCGGCCACGACGAATTCCTCTTCGACCGCGGTCCAGCCCGCGCCGGTGACAACGACGCACACGGTGGCCATTCATTCAGCCTCTTCGTCGCCCGTGGCCCGGGAGAAAACCATTATTCCACCGACCAGGTGGAACCCAACACCCTGATGTGGTGGCCGGATTTTGGGTTTTTTGTGGATGGGGAGGGTGTGCCAGCGGAATAGACAGTGCGGTGGCCAGCGTGGGCAACCCACACCGGTCAGAGAAACAGTAAAACCGCACATCAAACATCTTAGCGCAAAAATGAACTCAAACGACAAGGCGAAACCCTAAATGACGCGCGCAGCGCAAAATGACATGCGAAGCATATTAACCCTCCCCCCCGAATATCAAAAGCTCCGTAAACTTTTTTCCCGCCAGGAGAAGTTTAAGATCTTGCTCCTCTTTCTGATGATGATGATTGCGGCTGTCTTAGAGGTTTTAGGGATAGGAATGATTCCCGCCTTTGTGGCTGTCGTGGCCAATCCAACCCGGGTGTTGGAGCACGAAACCTTTGGCCCATTGTTTCAACGCGTGGGCATTGAAACAGCCCGTGATCTGCTAATTTATGGTGGGATAGCCCTGGTGGTCCTTTTCACCATCAAAAACACCTACCTCCTGTTTTACCGTTATGTTGAGGCGCGCTTCATCTACGCGCGCCGGTACGTCTTTAGCCACCGGCTGATGACGGCCTACCTGCAGGCACCTTATACCTTCTTTTTGGAGCGCAACAGCGCCGAACTCCTAAGAAACTCAACGGGTGAGGTGAACCTAATGATCAACCACGTACTGAACCCCACTCTCAAGATCCTCAAAGAGGTGTTGATGGCAGCATCCATCATTATTTTCCTCCTGGTGGTCGAACCGCTCATTACACTATTTGTGACCGTGGTGATGGGCGGACTGGCTTCCGGTTTTTTGCTGGCCACCCAAAAGCGGATGAAGCGTTATTCGCGTGGGGCGCAGCGTTACCGGAAGGAGATGATCAAAACGGCCCAGCAGGCATTTGGTGGCATCAAGGACGCACGGGTGATGAACAGGGAGCCCTATTTCATTCAGACCTTCCGCCGTGTAGCCTTTGAGTCGAGCCGTTTGCAACGACACAGTGCCTTTATAAAACAAATTCCACGTCCAGTGGTGGAGACCATCGCCGTGGCCGGGGTAATGAGTATTGCCCTGGTGATGTACCTGCAGGGACGGCCCGTCTCAAGCATCATTCCCGTCATTGCCCTATTCGGCGTGGCCATCGTTCGGCTGATGCCCACCGTGCAGATCATCACCCAGCTGATCACCGACCTGCGCTTCCACATTGTATCGGTGAACCCGGTTTACGACGACCTACAGGCCATGAAGCAGCACAGCAAGGGTTTCGTGGCCGACCGCCGCCGAAAAGCCAAGACAACCCTCTCGGAGCGTATTTCCATTCGGGACCTGCACTATCAATATCCCAACAGTGAGGAGCAGGCGCTAAACGGCGTCACTCTTGACATCCCAAAAGGGAAAGTCATTGCTTTCGTGGGACCCTCGGGTGCCGGCAAGACCACCATCGTAGATGTGCTGCTCGGGTTATTGGAGCCTCAAAAGGGCGAAGTCCTTGTTGACGGCAAGAACATCTTTGACAGCATTTCCGCCTGGCAGCGCAACATTGGTTACATCCCGCAGTTCATTTATTTATCGGACGACACCATGCGCCGCAATATCGCCTTCGGCATCCCTGATGAGAAGATTGACGAGGAAAGCATGCGCCGCGCCATTGAGCAGGCACAGCTCAGCGAGCTGGTGGCGCGCCTTCCCGATGGCCTCGAAACCGTGATCGGTGAGCGTGGCACCCGTCTAAGCGGCGGTCAGCGACAGCGCATCGGCATCGCCCGGGCCCTGTATCACAATCCGCAAGTGCTGGTGATGGATGAGGCCACCTCGGCACTGGACAACATCACCGAGCAACACATCATCAATGCCATTGAGAGCCTGCGCGGCGAGCGTACCATCATTATGATCGCACACCGGCTTACCACGGTGATGAACTGCGACAAGCTCTATTTGATGGAGGATGGCCGCATCACGGATGAAGGCTCCTATGCTGAATTGCTGTCCAGGAATGCGGGTTTTCGTGAGATGGCAAGAGAAAAGCAAAAACCAGGGACATACGTCAAATGACCACAAATAACGCGCGAAGCGCAAATAACAGCGAAGCGAAATGACCAAAAATGACATACGAAGTAAAAGTGACTCGAAGTAATAAAACAAAGCAACAAACAAGCAAACAAAAACCATGACTGCCAGCGATAAACCCATCTACGTAACCCAGCCCGCACTGCCGCCGCTGGAGGAGTTCACCGAATACCTCCGGCAGATTTGGGACAACAAGATCATCACCAACAACGGACCCTTTCACAAGCAGCTGGAGAAAGAGCTGTGTGATTACCTTGGTGTTGAACACATATCGCTGTTTGCCAACGGTACGCTGGCGTTGGTTACTGCTTTGCAGGCTTTGCGCATCAGCGGCGAAGTGATCACATCTCCTTACAGCTTTGTGGCTACCTCACACTCATTGTGGTGGAACAACATCACACCTGTTTTTGTGGACGTGGAACCCGGGTTTTGCAACCTCGATCCCGAAAAGATCGAATCGGCCATCACGCCCCAAACCACGGCCATTATGCCCATACACGTATACGGCAACCCATGCAACGTGGAGGAGATTCAGCGCATCGCTGAAACATACAACCTGCGGGTGATCTATGACGCTGCACACGTGTTTGGCGTGCGGCTGAACGGTACATCCATTCTAAACTTCGGCGACATGAGCATCCTGAGCTTCCATGCGACCAAGGTGTATAACACTTTTGAAGGCGGCGCCATTGTATGCAACGATGCACAGACCAAGCGGCACATCGACGACCTGAAAAACTTTGGCTTCCGTGGGGAGACAACAGTGGTGGCGCCCGGCATCAACGCCAAGATGAACGAAGTACAAGCCGCAATGGGGCTTTTGCAACTGAAGTATATTGATGATAACTTAGAAAGGCGCCGAATCATTACAGAAACCTACCGGGGGGTGCTGAAAGACATTCCCGGTGTGCGGTTTCTTGATGATGTCCAGGGGGTAAGGCACTGTTATCCTTACTTCCCAATATTCATTGACGAACAAACATACGGGTTGTCGCGCGATGACTTGTATGCGGCACTCAAGTCGAACAACATCCACGGGCGGCGATACTTCTACCCACTGATCAGTGATTTCCCCGCATACCGTGGCTTACCCTCTGCTGGCCAGGACAACCTGCCGGTGGCCACAAAGCTATCGGAGCAGGTGGTCTGTTTGCCGATATATCCGGATCTGCAACTCGACAGGGTAAAAGAGATTGCAAGGCTCATTGAGAAACAGGCAAAAGCTTGATATAGCGAAAATAATTATTTGTTCTCGCTGATTAGTGCAGATATAAAACGCTGATTGTCAAAGGTTTTTTAACCTCATTCAGTATGTTAGCCACCAATTTGCGAACAACTTGTACTGAGCGTAGTCGAAGTATCTACGAATAAACTCTGAGCAAACCTGCGAGAAACAATGGCGCGCAAAGCGCAAAATGACAGCGAAGCAATTGACCACAAAACAACAAATAACATGGCCTACCAGAATATAAAAAACGTCAGGATCGCGGGTTTTGCAGCATGTGTGCCAAAAAATGTGCAAGAAAATGCCAGCCTGGATCTTTTCGAAACCAACGAAGACTACAAGGACTTTGTGGCCGTGGTTGGCGTTGAGCGCAGGCGGCTGGCCCCAAAAGAAATGTGCGCATCAGACATGTGCTTTGCGGCAGCCGAAAAGCTTATTGCAGAACTAAACTGGCAAAAAGATGAAGTCGATTGTTTGATTTTTGCATCCAATTCGCCCGACTATATTGCGCCGGCCACATCCTGTCTGTTGCAGAACAGACTTGGCCTTTCAACGGAATGCATGAGCCTCGACATCTCCTACGGCTGCTCTGCCTGGGTGTATGGGTTATCCACCCTGGCCTCTGTCGTTTCAGCCAGCAAATTCAGAAAGGCTTTGCTGTTTGCCGGCGATACAACCTTGCGCACCAAATCACCCAAAGACAAAAGTACCTGGCCTCTTTTTGGCGATGCCGGCACAGTCACAGCCATTGAATATCAGGAAGGCGCAGCTGGTCTGAGAACACACTTGGCAGCCGACGGCAGCAGTCACAGGGCAATCATCCTTGAAGACGGAGGCCACCGCAACCCATTCTCTGTGGAGTCGCTAAAAGAAGAAACATTCGAAGGGGGAATTGTTCGCAACCGCATGCAAACAAACCTCGACGGAATGAGCGTCTTCTCTTTTGGCATCACAAAAGCCCCGAAAAGCATCCATAAGCTGCTTGACAAACACAAGCTTGATGTCAACTATCTCGACTACCTTGTATTGCATCAGGCCAACAAAATGATGAATGATAAAATCCGGCAAAAGATTGGCATCTCTCCAAGCAAAACACCGAGCGTGCTTAAGGATTTTGGAAACACTTCTTCGGCATCCATCCCACTCACTATTGTGTCTGAGCTCAGAAATGTAATCAACGATCCGGAACAGGAAAAACTTAATATCCTTGCATGCGGGTTTGGTGTGGGTTTGTCGTGGGGGAGCATATTGTTTTCTCTTGAAAATGCACTATGCTGTCAGCTCATAGAACTATAAGTTTTTTCTTTGGATTGCCACTAACACAGGGAAACAAGTGAAAAATCTCATTATTATTGGAGCCCGTGGCTATGGACGTGAGGTATTCCATTTAGCACAGGATGAGATAAGGGCGGGTCGACAACTGACAATTAAGGGCTTTCTCGATGACAAGCCTGATGCTTTGGACGGGATGACAAGATATCCTCCCATATTGAGTTCAGTGGAAGATTATCTACCTGTGTCCGGTGATGTATTTGTATGCGCCCTTGGAGAGGTAAAGAGCAAGGTAAAGTATGCGCAGATAATATTGGAAAAAGGGGGGAGGTTCACATCCATAATACATCCTACAGCAGTTATCCGACCAAACACCACGATTGGAACAGGCTGTATAATACACACACAGGCAGCTGTTTCGAGTGAAGTGACTGTTGGTGATTTTGTAACCCTGCAAACCCATGCCGTGGTCGGGCATGATGCAATTATTGGAAGCTGGTGCCACCTTGGGTCTTTTGTTTTTGTTGGCGGAAAAGCTGTTTTGGAAGAAGGCGCAACTGTTTATACCCACACAACGGTTTTGCCTAAAATATCGGTGGGCAAGCAAGCGTTTGTTGGAGCAGGCAGCGTGGTTGTAAAAGACGTAAAACCATACACAACCGTCTTCGGCAACCCTGCCAGGATAATTTCATAAATTGTTTAATTTTTCTTTATATGGAACTGAATGACTTTGTAGCACTTTTTGCTGCTCAGTTTGATGAAACCCCAAATGAGCAGTTTTCTGCGGGAAAGAAATTCAGGGATTTCGACGAGTGGTCTTCACTGACAGCCCTGAGTATCATTGCCATGGTGGATGATGAATTCGATGTGCAGCTTAATGGCGATGACATCCGCAATGCCACTACCATTGAAGATGTCTTTAATACAGTGAAATCCAAGCTGGATGGTGCATAATCCTTTCAGCCTTGAGGGCAAAACCATTTTGATAACCGGTGCTTCTTCAGGTATCGGCCGGGCTACAGCTATAGAGTGTGCAAAGATGGGGGCACGCCTTTTTATCACCGGCCGGGACTTCTTACGCCTTGAAGAAACCGGCAAAATGCTTGAGGGCAATGGTCACGAATGGAAAGTTGCTGATTTATCAGAACGTAAAGGGATAGAGGCAATTGTTGAATCGGTGCCCCAGCTGGATGGCTTTGTACCTGCTGCCGGCTTCACCAGGCTGCTGCCAATTCCGTTTGTTGAGTCCGACGAATTGAATCGCATCCTGCAGGTGAACACACAGGCACCTATACTTTTAACAAAGGGCCTTGTTAAAAACAAAAAGCTAAACAAAGGCTCTTCTGTCGTTTTTGTTTCCTCGATAGCCGGCGTTTACAGCGTTTCTCCCGGAAACGGGATGTACTCAGCCTCAAAGGGAGCCATACAAGCCTTTATGAAAAGTGCGGCACTGGAGCTGGCGGCCAAAAAGATCCGTTGTAACGCAGTCAATCCCGGTCTGGTCAACACCAACATACTGAGTGAGGGAAAGCTGACGAACGAACAACTCAAAGCACGAAAAGAGCTTTATCCGATGAAAAGGTTTGGCGAACCGGAAGAGGTCGCTTATGCGATCATATATTTGTTGTCAGACGCAGCAGGATGGGTCACCGGGACTTCTCTGCTGATTGATGGAGGATTCACACTGCAATAGTTGTTTGAAATAGGACTGGGCCTGTCCGGCTGACCTAAATTGTGATTAAGAAAGATGCTTAAAAAAGGCGACACCTACTCCAAAACCATCGT
>PWKN01000003.1 GCA_003559735.1 Bacteroidales bacterium
CTGGTGCCTGAAAGGCCCGGCACCTCCCTGAAGGCTGCTTACAGGGAAGTGCCTGAGCTTGTCAGGGCACTAAAGGAAGCGGTACCGGAAGTAAGGGAAACACTGCATTATGCTGAACGTCTTGAAGGATCAAACCGTCAAACAGGCGTTCATGCCTGCGGAGTGATCATCGGACCGGCAAACCTGGTTGATTGCCTCCCCCTCAGCACCCAGAAAGACACTGACCTGCCTGTTACCCAATATGAAGGAAGGTATGTTGAGATGGTAGGGATGTTGAAAATGGATTTCCTTGGACTTAAGACCCTGTCGATCATCAAAGAGGCGTTAAAGAACATCAAAATGCGTTATGGTACCATGATAGATCTCGAATCCATACCTCTTGATGATGAAAAAACGTTCCAGTTATATCAGCGTAGCGATACCATTGGCACCTTCCAGTTCGAGTCGCAGGGAATGCGCGAATACCTTAAAGATCTGAAGCCGTCAAACATTGAAGACCTCATTGCGATGAACGCCCTTTACCGCCCCGGACCGATGGAGTTTATCCCTTTGTACATCAAACGCAAGCACGGAAGAGAGGAAGTAGAATACCCGCATCCCTGGCTGGCAGATATTTTGAAGTCCACATTTGGGATCATGGTCTACCAGGAACAGATCATGCAGGCAGCCCGGATCATTGCCGGTTACACGCTGGCCAACGCAGACATTTTGCGAAGGGCAATGGGAAAGAAAAAAAAGGATGAGATGGAGCAGCAGAAGTCCTTTTTCCTGGAGGGTGCAAAGGAGAAAGGGATTGACAGGGATACCGCAGAAAGGATCTTCGATATAATGGCACGCTTTGCCGAGTATGGGTTTAACCGCTCCCACTCAGCGGCCTATTCATTCGTCGCTTACCGCACTGCATATCTCAAAGCAAACTATACCCCCGAATACATGGCGGCGGTGCTGACCCACAACTTCAGCGACATAAAAAAGATCACTTTCATCATGGAAGAATGCCAGCGACAGCAAATCCCTGTCCTTGGTCCTGACGTAAATGAGAGTGCGTTTCATTTTGTGGTAAATGATAAAGGTGAAATACGTTTCGGACTGGGTGCCATCAAGGGCGTGGGAGAGGGTGCCGTAGAAATCATAGTCAATGAACGGTTGAAAAATGGCCCGTTCAATCACGTATTTGACTTTGCCAAAAGGGTAAGCCTTCGCAGTGTAAATAAACGTGTATTCGAATCCCTGGCCAAAGCGGGTGCATTCGATTGTTTTGAGGGGACACACAGGGCACAGTTTTTTCATTCAGATGACAACGGTGCAAGCATTTTTATTGACAAAATTATCCGTCACGCAAACAACATCCTAATGCGGGAAAATACCTCGCAAATGAACCTGTTTGAAGACAGCAATGAGATCAGTTTTCCCGATCCGCCGCTCCCTGTCTGCAAGCCATGGGATAATCTGCAAATACTCAAGGAAGAAAAGGAGATAACAGGGATGTATATTTCCGGTCACCCGCTTGACGCCTTTAAAATCCATATGAAAAGCTATTGCAGTCATACCATTGGGGACCTGAAGAATTTGCCCTTACTTAAAAACAAAGAGGTCAGCTTTGCAGGGATCATCACGGATGCCGTACATAAATACTCAAAAAACGGCAATCCCTATGGCACATTTCAACTCGAAGATTATTCCGATTCGATCCAGCTTTTTGTGTTTGCTGAAGACTATCTGAAGATGAAACATTTCCTGGAAGCACAAAGCACCGTATGCGTCAGTGCCAGGATCCAGCAAAGCAGGAGAAATCCATCCCAGCTCGACATTAGGATTAAGGGCATGCAGCTGTTGAGTGAAATGGTTGAAAATGACAAGTCTGACCTGTTATTGCACCTTCCGGTGTCCGACATTGACAGTACATTTGTAGAACTTATTCAAACGATCGCAGCGAAACACCAGGGCAGCTCCCGGCTAAAGATCTGTTTGCTGGATGCGGTAGAGAATTACTCGGTCGACATGGCATCCAGGCACATAAAAGTTAACCCGGTCAATTTTTTACAGGAATTGTTAAAACATTATGAAATCAACTATCGTTTAAATTAACTCTGTTGGAAAACATTATTCAATAAGTTGGGTTATATTTATATTGGCAACATTAAAATTTGCATTATGGCACAAGAAATCACTGATTCGAATTTTGAAGAGATCGTATTGAAGGCAGACAAACCTGTACTGGTAGATTTTTGGGCGGAATGGTGCGGTCCCTGCCGCATGGTTGGACCCATTGTATCAGAAATTGCGCAGGAATACAAGGAAAAAGCTGTTGTTGGAAAGCTCGATGTGGACAGCAATCCCGGGGTAGCGATGAAGTATGGTATTCGAAACATACCCACGATCCTGTTTTTTAAAGACGGTGAAGTGGCTGACAAGCAAGTAGGTGCGGTACCTAAATCAGTTATTGCCGGGAAACTGGACAGCCTGTTGTAGCGATCACGTTAATTATTCATTTTATTTTAAAAATATGTTGGTTTCGGACAGGGTTTCGAAACAAAAAAATTTATTTGACACTTGACAAACAAGATCGATCCGGAAGTTCCGATACGCTTTGGCAACCTGGAGTTTTTGGCACGCCAGGTAGTTGAAGGCTTTATAACTGGCTTGCATAAGAGTCCTTTTCATGGTTTTTCGGTCGAGTTTGCCGAACACAGGATCTATAACCCGGGTGAAAGCACACGGCATATTGACTGGAAACTATATGCACGTACCGAGCGGTTATTTGTAAAACGGTTTGAAGAGGAAACCAACCTGCGTTGCCAGATTGTTATCGACAACTCCTCTTCGATGCATTTTGGCGGCAAAGACCAGGAAGGCCGCAGGTCATCGAAGCTTTCATTTTCAGTTGAATGTGCTGCGGCACTCATTTACCTGTTGAAAAAACAGAGAGATGCCGTTGGACTGAGTATTGTGTCAGACCAGATGGAGCTTCATACCGCTGCACGGTCGAGCAGCGTACATCATAAATTGCTGTACAGTCATCTGAACCGCCTGTATCAACCTGACGAACAGGGGAGAAACAAGACCACCAGCACAGCGGAGATGTTGCACCTGCTGGCTGAAAAAATTCACAAGCGGTCACTGGTGGTGATCTTTTCAGATATGATGGACAATGAAGCACGGCCTGATTCGCTCTTCTCGGCACTGCAGCACCTGAAGCACAACAAGCATGAGGTCATTCTTTTTCATGTTTTTGAAAGGGAGAAGGAGTATCAGTTTGATTACAGAAGCAGACCGTTCCGGTTTGTCGACATGGAAACCGGAAAGATGGTCAGACTGAATCCCGGCGATTTAAAAGAAGATTACATCCGTAAAATGGAAGACTATTTTCGCAATTTGCGTTTAAAATGCATGCAGTACAGGATAGATTTCGTACCGTCCGACATTACCAGGGGATTTGAAAACGTGCTGTTGTCTTTCCTTGTAAAAAGGTCAAAGCTTTATTAGTGTCTGTCTCTAATATCCGGTTTCTGCGTTATGCTTGTTTTGAAACCAGTCATTTACAAGAGTAAACTCCTTGGTTTTCAAAACTGCGCAAGCCTTGAATACGTGATATTACAATAATACGTCCACAATCTTTCCTGTAGCATAGGCTCCGCTGTCGAGTTTATCCTTTACCCTGGAGAACGAATCCACTGTGTATTCGACATCCTCAAGGGTATGCACCGCAGTAGGTATCAGGCGGAGGATGATCATCCCCTTTGGAATGACCGGGTATGCGACCACTGAACAGAAAATGTTGAAGTTCTCCCTAAGGTCGTGTGTCAGGTTGGTCCCCTCCGGGGTATCACCACTGAGGACCACCGGCGTCACCGGCGATTCGGTATTGCCTGTGTTGAAGCCCCGCTTCTTCAATCCATTTTGTAATGCATTGGCAATTGTCCACAGTTTTTCGCGCAAAGCAGGCTGTGTCCGGATGAGCTCCAACCGCTTTAATGCACCCACCACCAGTGGCATCGGAAGCGACTTGGCATATATCTGGCTGCGCATATTGTACATCAGGTAGGTGATCACCTCTTGGGGCCCGCTTACAAATGCACCGATGGATGAAAACGCTTTGGCAAAGGTGCCAAAATAGAGATCCACACCATCCTGCACACCAAAATGTTCTCCTGCACCGGCCCCTGTCTTGCCCATCACGCCAATGCCATGGGCATCGTCAACCAATAACCGGAAGTCAAAATCCTCCTTCATGGCAACGATCTCATCAAGTTTGCCCAGGTCACCTGACATTCCGAAGACCCCTTCCGTAATTACCAGGATACCACCACCGGTATTCCTGGCCATTTTCGTGGCGCGTTCAAGCTGTTTTCGCAGGCTTACCATGTCGTTATGCGGATAAACGAACCGTTTACCCATATGCATCCGCAATCCGTCAATAATGCAGGCGTGCGATTCAGAATCATACACAACCACATCTTGCCGTTCAAGCATCGAATCGATGATCGACACCATGCCCTGGTATCCGTAATTCAACAGGTAAGCGGCTTCTTTTCCGGTAAACTCAGCCAGTTCATTTTCCAGTTGTTCATGCAGATCCGTTTGTCCGGACATCATCCGTGCACCCATCGGCAAAGCAAGTCCATATTCACGGGCTGCTTCAGCATCTGCCTTCCGAACTTCAGGATGATTTGCCAGTCCGAGGTAGTTATTCAGACTCCATACAAGTTTCTCCTTTCCCTGGAACACCATCCTGTTAGAGATCTCTCCTTCAAGTTTGGGAAAAGTAAAGTATCCATGTACCTGGCTGGCATATTGCCCCAGTGGCCCCATCTTGGCCGTCGTTTTCGTAAATATATCCATAATAAGAAGCAATCAGAAATGTTTAACAATATGTTCTGGCAAAAATACTATTATCTGAATAATGTCATCATAAAAACTTTTCTTTAAACTGGTTTTCCAGCGCATACATTTCGTCCCTGTATTTTGCGGCATCCAGGAAATCAAGTTTTTTTGCAGCCTTTTCCATCTCACGCCTGCTATGGTTAATGGCTTTTTTCAGCTGGTCCTTACTCATGTATTGTATAACGGGATCGGCAGCAATGTTTGATCCTTCCGCACCGGCATAATGCCTGGTCCCACGCTGACTGTCCACCACAACGGTTTGTCCGTGTATGGCCTCCACCGATTTCATTATCCGTGCGGGTGTAATGTTATGTTCTTCATTGTACCTGAGTTGCTTCTCCCGTTTCCTGTTTGTCTCGTCAATGGCAGCCTGCATCGACCCGGTAACCCGGTCGGCATACATAAGCACTTTGCTGTTAATGTTCCTTGCTGCACGCCCTGCTGTCTGTATCAACGACCTTTCCGACCTGAGAAATCCCTCACTGTCGGCATCCAGGATGGCGACCAGTGAAACCTCAGGCAGGTCCAGCCCTTCACGGAGGAGGTTTACGCCAACAAGGACATCAAAGTTGCCCAGCCGAAGGTCTCTTAAAATCTCCACTCTTTCCAGGGTGTCAACACCTGAATGGATATAGCGGCATTTGACTCCGGCATCATTCAGGTATTTCGACAACTCCTCCGTCATCCTTTTTGTAAGGGTTGTTACCAGTACCCGTTCACTGCTGTCTATCCGCTGACTGATCTCTTCCAGCAGGTCATCGATTTGATTCAGGCTGGGTCTTACTTCGATGGGTGGTTCCAGCAGACCGGTTGGCCTTATGAGTTGTTCTACCACCACACCTTCACTTTTCTTTAATTCATAATCAGCAGGTGTAGCACTGACAAAGATCGCCTGGTTCATTAATTGCTCAAACTCATCAAATTTCAGGGGACGGTTATCCAATGCTGCCGGTAGTCTGAACCCGTATTCGACAAGGTTCTTTTTTCTTGAAAAGTCACCGCCATACATCGCGTGCACTTGTGAGACCGTCACATGACTTTCGTCTATGATCATCAGGTAGTCTTCCGGGAAATAGTCGAGCAGGCAGAAGGGGCGGGATCCCGGACTTCTTCCGTCGAAATAGCGGGAGTAGTTTTCAATTCCGGAACAGTAGCCCAGCTCGCGGATCATTTCCAGGTCATAATTCACCCTGTCTTCAAGGCGCCGGGCTTCTGTTTCCCTGCCGTCGTTCTTTAAGAAGGCCACCTGTTCAGCCAGGTCGTCCTGTATATTCCTGATCGCCGCCTGCATCCTGTCGGGAGAAGTTACAAAGATGTTGGCAGGATATATTGTCAGATGTCCAAGGGGTTCTACCGACTTACCCGAAACCGGGTCAATGTATTCAAGTGATTCTATTTCATCCCCCCAGAAAGTTATCCGGCACGCTTTGTCGGCATATGCCGGAAAAACATCTACGGTATCACCACGAACCCGGAAGTTACCCCTTTTGAAATCCCCTTCGGTACGGCTGTACAGGCTCCCTACCAAACGGTGTAAAAGTCTGTTCCGGCTTATCGTATCACCGGTATTCAGACAGACCGTATTCTTATGGAAGTCATCAGGGTTGCCTATACCATATATACAAGACACAGAGCTTACCACGATGATATCACGGCGTCCCGAAAGAAGAGAACTCGTGGTACTGAGCCGCAACTTTTCTATTTCATCATTGATACTCAGATCTTTTTCAATATAAGTATTGGTTGTAGGGATATATGCCTCTGGCTGATAATAATCATAGTAAGACACAAAATACTCAACTGCATTTTCCGGAAAAAAATATTTAAACTCACCATACAATTGTGCTGCGAGGGTTTTGTTATGGCTCAGAACCAGTGCCGGTCGGCTGACCTGTTGCAGGACATTGGCAATGGTAAAGGTCTTTC
>PWKN01000109.1 GCA_003559735.1 Bacteroidales bacterium
AGTTGTTTTTTTCCTTTCGCAGGAACTGGAAGCTCCCGCAGGGACTTCCAGCTTCCGGGGATTTTCTTTTCGCAAGCTTCCAGTTGCTTCGCAAGCTTCCAGTTGCTTCGCATGCTTCGCAAGCTTCCAGTTGCTTCGCATGCTTCGCAAGCTGGAAGTTGCTCTTCGCAAGCTGGAAGTTGCTTTTCGCAGGGACCTCCAGCTTCCGGGGAGAATGTTTTAATTTTACAAAATCAATGCCGGATACCATGAGCAATACCAACGAATGTCATCATTTTTTACAATGGGCGCTTCCCCGCCTGGGGCTTCGCCGGGAGGGATACAAGAAGGTGAGAAGACAGGTATGCAGGAAAATCCAGGAACGCATTGGGGAACTTCATTTGCCGGGGTTTGCTGGATATCGTGCCTATCTGGAGGATCATCCGGACGAATGGAACACGTTGGATTCTTTCACGCGCATCACCATTTCCAGGTTTTTCAGGGATTATCAATCATGGCGGATGCTTGGTGATGAAGTATTGCCGGTCTTGGCACAACGTGCACAGAAAAAACAACGTGTGTTGCGTTGCTGGTCGGCCGGATGTGCCTCTGGTGAGGAAGCATACAGCCTGGCTTTGGTGTGGCATCACCAGGTATCAGATAAAATACCCGGGCAGCAGATAGAGATCACTGCTACCGATATTGATGAACACATGTTGCAGCGTGCAGCCGATGCACGCTATCCGGGCGGCAGTATCAAAGATGTTCCCCAGCCACTGCTTAAACAGTCATTTCGGAAAAAAGAAGGCTTGTATTGCCTTGATCACAGCATCCGTGAAATGGTGTCATTTCTCAGGCAAGATATTCGTCATACGATGCCAGATGGACCTTTTGACGTGATCTTTTGCAAAAACCTGGTTGGGATGTATTATTGCCGGGATAAGGCGGTGGAGTTGTTCATAAAAATAACGGACAGACTCACTGAGGGTGGTGTTTTGCTCATTGGAAACCATGAACCATTCCCCATTGAAGATTTGCCTTCTGTGAAAATTTACAATCGGGGCCTCAATATGTATAGGAAATGACCCAAAGGAGATGATGCGAAGATGTCAACGCAGTTGGTTCCTGGATCCAGTTGACTGTAATTACCTAAAATGGCATATCGTAAAAGCTAACGATAATAACAATTGTTTACGATAACTTAATTATAGCTAAACAATTATTTAACAATCATCATCTACTTTTACCTTGTTTTTCAGAATGTTATAAGAACAAGATAAAGGCCATATAAATCAAATAAGCCCATAGAAATGAGTCCGTTGTTTCAGTCTTGCTTTCAGGCCAAGAGCCGGATATCCTCACTTTTAGAGGGCATTACGCACCACCGAAACATAAAACCCTTAATATTAAGTATATATAATCAATACATTAATCTTTAAATAATGGGAACCTGCAAAAAGAAAAAAGTATTTACCGCCACGGTTATAATGATGCTGATCGTTTTTGTTGTAGCCTGTGAGTATGTTAATAGTCATAAACATCCTGATCCGGTTCATCTGCGTGTGATATGGACAGAGAACCCAATGGAGCATGCCATCATATCCTGGACATCGCTTTTTGACAGTGATCAGAATATTGTGTATTATGACACGCTAAGCAGGAGTGGGTTGCCTGCAAAGTATGCTTTTGAAACATCATCAGTTCGCAGTGGCAGAGTAACCATGAAACCAATGGATTACAAAGAAGGGGTGCCGGAAGGCTATTATCATCACGCTGAACTGACTGATTTGTTACCGGGCACTACATATTATTTCATGGTTGAGAACGACGGAGTTTTTTCAAATGAATATCATTTCATTACGGCTCCCAAGGGTTTTGAAAACATCCGTTTGCTAGCTGGTGGCGATTCGAGGCTGGGAGGCGAAAAACCCAGGTATGCGGGTCGCACTCCACATAAAGAGCGGCAAAGGTTAAAAACCCTCATCAGTGATTTGGTTGAAGAGCATCCAGACATCTATGCCTTTGTTCACGGGGCCGATTACTGTACTACAGCCGACTGGAGGCATATTTACTGGTATTTTGAGGACCTGAAATTTGCAACAACTGCTGAGGGTCGCATTCTCCCGATGATTATCTCCATGGGCAATCACGATACAGAATTGGGTTTTTTTGAAAATTTTTACCTGGGCGATGAGGTTAATGGCCGCACAGCATTTAATTATTTTTACTCCACTAATATAGGCACGGATGTTGCGCTGATAACACTGAATACCGAAATATCCCTGGGAGGCATGCAATATCACTGGCTAAAAGAAGAGTTGCCCAGACTCAGGAGCGACAAACGATGGGTTCTTGTGAACTATCACAAACCGGCATTTCCAGCAGTGAAAGACCCTGAAGACTATCGTTTTGCGCGTGTGCGTGAATACTGGGTCCCCCTGTTTGATCAACACCGGCCAGACCTGGTGATAGAATCTGACGGTCATTGCCTGAAAAGAACACTTCCAATACTAAACGGCCGCATAGACCCTGATGGGATTGTCTATATAGGTGAAGGTGGTCTTGGTGCCCCACTGAGAGAACCCGATATGTCGCGCTGGTTCATGCAGGGTGGCTTTGGAGCAAAAGAATACCATGTTTGGATGATACATATGGACCAAGGCAGTATTCATTTGTCAGCAATTGGCATGGATGGTGCGTTATTGGATGCATATACGATCAGCAAAAGACAGTAAGAATGTTTTTGATCTATCAGTCTCTATATGCAATTACAATATCATACAACACTTAACGATTACTTAACAATGAGATAATACTGGCTTAAATTGTTCTGCCAAAAAACAACTTACTTTTGTCTCAACAAATATCCACAAAACCATGAAGCAATTAATATTTCCATCGTTTATAGTGCTGCTTTCAGGTATACTGCTCGCGATTATTATTCCCGACCTGTCAACGGCATCTGTTAACAGTGATGCATCGCAATTGATCCAGGGTACAGTTACCGACATTCACACTGGTGAATATCTTCCCGGAGTAAAAGTCTTTTGCGAAAGCACAGAAACAGAAACTTATACAGATTTCAATGGTATGTTCAGCTTGAAAACCCTTAACAAAGAGGGAGTCAGCTTGCGCTTTGACTACATCTCTTATCAAAGCACCAGGATTGATGACATTAATGCGAGCGAAGAACAACTGCACGTCAGGCTTAAACAGTAATATTTTTTCAGTTCACCATCGTGCTATTTCAGATCAATAATCCATTGAGTTGATTACCTCTCCGTTTTCGGCATATTTTACCCACGTGCCGCTACGATCTCCTTTATCATAATACATTTCAAACATCAGGATTCCTTCATCGTTCCAAATAAACCATGGACCATGTTTCTTTCCCTGCCGGTAGCCTGCCTCGGCTGTTTTTATGCCTGATTGGTTGTAGGTAGTCCATGTCCCATCCATCAGACCAGCTTTATACGACTGGATCTCTTTAATGCCGCCATCAGCAAAAAACACGGTATTTTCACCGTTAAATTGTCCGTCAAGGAATTGTAACTTTCGAAGCAGTAATCCATCGTCATTGTATTCCTTATAGATGCCTGTATATGGATTCCCTTGACTGTCATAATACAGGCCAGTGGCTGAATCCTGTTTGATCTGGGCACTAATGGCGATAACGCTGAACAATATTGCCTTAAAAAACAGCACGAGTATAATCTTTGTTATTTTCATGTCTGAATGTTTTTGATACATATTACTATACTAATATATACGAAAAAATCAGGATACATGTTTCATCATGCCTTAGAGATTGCCTGAAGCTTAATTATAAGTTAACCATAACAAAAAATTCTTTTAACAAAACCCTTATATCTTTACCCTGTTGTATTTCTGATCTACAAGAAAATGATGATAAAGAGCCATGGAAATAACCCGGTACAAAATCACAGAACGGATCTTGTTACAATCCTGCTTGTTGACGATGAAGCTGATATACTAACTTTTATCGGGTATAATCTCAAAAAAGAAGGGTTTAGGGTCCTTGTTGCCAACAATGGTTATGAAGCCATTGATCAGGCAAAGAAGAATCATCCTGATTTAATCTTGTTGGATGTGATGATGCCGGCACTTGGAGGCATTGAAACATGCCTGCGACTGAGAAATATCCCTGAACTGTCGGATACGATAATTGCATTTATGAGTGCGCGTAGCCAGATCCATTCCCAGCTGGCCGGATATGATGCCGGCGGCGACGACTATATTGTTAAACCAATAAGTCCGCAGCAACTCATAAAACGAATTAAAGGTTTATTGAACAAGAATGGGGTTGCAGGTTAGTGCATTTTTGTGTCGGGTATGAGAATATGTAATATTCAAAGCCCGAATTCGTCTTTCACTTTATATATCAATCCGTGTTCAGCGTCAATTCTTCGCGACCAAAATCCTTTATATTTATGCTTCAATGGCTCTGGTTTTCCTTTGCCTGAAAAAGCCATGAAGGGATCAGGCAGATGGTGTGTTTCATGATGCACCGTTTCACATATTGACAAATTTTGTGCGCAAAATATCTCTTTACTTCGTCCTAAAAAAAGTCCGGTTTTTAACAATGTACGGGAAAAATACGTATCTTTGCAAAAACATTGCTTACTATGAGAACAACTGTTAAAGAACAAGCGAGATTTGATGCGCGGCTCCCAAAAGAACAAAAGCAATTATTTGAAAGAGCTGCATATTTAGGTGGTTTCAGAACACTAACTGACTTTGTTATTTTAACGGTGCAGGAAAAAGCAAAAGAAATAATCAAAGAGAAAGAACAAAATTGACAGGGAAGCTGAGTTGTTTTATGAAAAGCATGATTTTATAAAACTTCCTGACAGCGAGAGAATGTTTATTGCTATCGGAACACTTAAAGAGCTTTTTGGAAATTAGTTTTCGAAATTACTGAAAGGCAGTTGTGAAGTCATTTTTCATGCGCAACCACATACAGAAGCAGCACATAAACAAGGTGGTGCTGCAAGATACCACCGTTGTTCATACAGAAAAGATCCTGCAGGGAATGGCCCGTTTTCGTGCCATCGAGCAAGAGCCGGATGGATTTATAAAGGTCGAGTGCTTTCATTGAAAAAAACAAAAATCTTTATTGCTCCAGTAAAAAATCAATTATGCTTTTCCTGATGATGCCGTTACGGTTTTGTGGCCAGATTTCATCTAGCGACAAAACCATTTTAGGGAAATTGTCGTTGATTCGCTCAAGGTTTCCAAATTCTCGTTCTATGGTTTTTTCATCGCTCAACAGGTAAGCAACCTGTATGTATAGTCTGTCCTCCTGCTTTTCTGCAACGAAATCAATTTCGTAAGATCCGGTTTGTCCAACATAAACAGTGTATCCGCGCCGCAATAATTCAATGTAAACAATACTTTCCAGCAAACCGGATATGTCGGAATCGGCAAAACCTGCTAACCCAAACCGAAGTCCAACATCTGCAGGATAATACTTTTCAGAATATTCGAGCAATTTTTTCCCTTTGAGGTCGTAGCGTCTTACTTTGTGCACCATAAAGGCCTGGGTTAGATAAAAAAGATAATTTTGAACTGTTTCAACCGACACCTTTGTCCGTTGCGATTTCAGGTAATCAGCGATGTTCTTGGCAGAGGTAATGTTTCCACAGTTGTTGAAAACAAAGCGTGTGATGCGCTCCAACTGTTCTACATCCCTGATTTTATTTCGCGTAATCACATCTTTCAGCAGCGCAGTGTTGTAAATGGCATTCAGGTATGGAAAAATAATATCATCATTGAAAGAAAAAACATGAATGCCCGGCAACCCCCCATAACGCAGATAGTGCTTAAAACTCATACTTACAGGTTCATCTGAATTGTTAAGAAGCCTGTATGACCTGAATTCTTTGAATGAGAATGGATGCATTGCAATCTCAATGTACCTGCCTGTCAGCAATGTGGAAAGCTCGGTTGAAAGCATTCGGGCGTTTGAGCCCGTGATTGTTATGTCATAAGAGCCTTCTGCCAGGTATGAATTGACAGCCTTTTCCCATTGATCAATTTCCTGGATTTCATCAAGAAGGATGTATTTTATTCCGGTTTTTTGAGCAACGCTTTGACGAATGTGTTTATCCAGGTCTTTGTAATCGCCTATATAGCCAAATTCAAGCAACTCCATGTTGATCAGGAGAATGTTTTGTTCCGGAACTCCTGAACCCGTCAAATAGTCCTGATATTGTTTGAGCAGCGTACTTTTACCCGCCCTGCGCATACCTGAGATTACCTTGATCAATCCCTTTCCGGTATATGCTTTGAGCTTATCTGAAAAATGTTTGCGGTCGATCATATTTGGTTATAGTTTAATATATTTGCAAATATAATACAAAATTCGATTATATCGAAACATATTTGATGGAATTTTATCTACCACCAATTATTGTGCATGATTTTTAAGTATTTGGCTTAAACCAGTTCTTTAACCATGGCAGGAGATGCCTCCGTTCCGCCTTTAATCACAAATCCAAGCCGCTGATAAAAGATATTTCAGAATTAATTACGAATGATTTTTCCTTGTAATCAGCACAAAAAGCATGTTGAGCAACACCACACCCACTACGCCATAATGAATCTGATCGAAAGATAGTCCGCGTTCTAAAAAGAAGGAGTACAGCACCGGGCCAAGTGCTGTGCTTACTACCATTACAAACGTGAACAGGCTTCTTACTGTTCCGAGGCTTCGTGTGCCGAAAATCTCGGCATAGAGGGAGGAGGAAACGGGTGC
>PWKN01000122.1 GCA_003559735.1 Bacteroidales bacterium
TGCCATCCCATCTGGCAATACGGTTTGCACCAATTCCTCCTGCCGTTGTAAATTGGCCGCCAGCATACAATTCATTACCCAACACACCAAGAGCATGAACAGCACTACCTAATCCGTCTCCCAGCGCCGACCAGCCGGTGCCATCCCAACGGGCGATTCGGTTCACTGCTACACCACCGGCTGTCGTAAATAATCCCCCCGCATACAGACTGTTCCCGCTGACGGCAAGAGCGTTAACAGAAGCACCCACACCACTGCCCAGCGCTGACCAGCTGGTACCATCCCATTTGGCAATCCGGCTGGCTGATGTTCCGCCGGCATCAGTAAAAGAGCCACCGGCATACAGGTCGTTTCCCATAAAGGCAATTGTGCGGACAGTGCCATTTGGCATGCCGGGTCCCAGTGCTGACCAGCTACTGCCATCCCACCGGGCGATGCGGTTCGCTGTTACACCACCGGCTGTCGTAAATTCTCCCCCTGCATAGAGGCTGTTCCCGCTCACGGCGAGAGCGTAAACATTGTCATTCATGCCTGTCCCCAAAGACGACCAACTGTTGCCGTCCCATTTTGCAACCTTGTTCACTGTCACTCCACCAGCAATATCAAAAAAACCACCGGCATACAGGTCACTGCCCATAACAGCAACTGCCTGTACCTGGGTTTCTAATCCTGCTCCCAGGGTGATATAATTTGAACCATCCCACCGGGCTATATGCTCTATCGTGAGCGCCCCGGAACCTGTAAATTTTCCACCTATATACAGACCATTGCCAATAACAGCCAGTTCATACACACTATCATCTACCCCTTCTCCAACAGCATGCCAGGTAGAACCATTCCACCGGGCAATACGATTTACCGGTGTGCCGCCAGCAGTCGAAAAAATGCCCCCCACATAAACATCGTTAGCCATAAATGCAATGGCAGAAACATGGCTGTTCACACCCGCACCAAGCGCCGACCAGCTGGTGCCATCCCAACGGGCGATTCGGTTCACTGTAACGCCTCCTGCAAATGTGAATTGGCCCCCTGCATAAAGGTCATCGCCGTTAACGGAAATGGTCTCCACAACACCATCCATTCCTGTCCCCAATGATGACCAGCTGGCACCATCCCATTTGGCAATCCGGTTGGCTGATGTCCCGCCTGCGGTCTCGAAGTACCCCGCTGCATACAGGTCATTGCCCATAACAGCCTGTGCAATAACAGGACCGCCCACACCCGTTCCCAGTGCTGACCAGTTGTTGCCATCCCATTTGGCAATATAGTTTACATCAACCGCTCCCACATTTGTGAAACCCCCTCCGGCAAATAGGTTGCCATCAATAACCGACAGGGCATAAACATAATCATTGAAACTCCCGGATCCAACCGCAGACCAGCTGGTACCATCCCACCGGGCAATGTATCGTGCATCAACCCCTCCTGCCTTGTTAAATTGTCCACCTGCATACAGATCATCACCCATTTTAACAATAGCAGAAACAAGGCCACCACCATCACTTAGCCCATCTCCCAAAGGAGACCAGCTGGTGCCATCCCACCGGGCAATATGGTTCACTGTAACGCCCCCTGCTGTTGTGAAGTCGCCCCCTGCATACAGGTGATCGCCGCTTACATAAAGTGCACGAACATCGCCATTAAGACCTGCAGCACCAAACGCTCTGTCCCAATAATTATCGTCACCATCACCCTTGCCATCAAGACCTGTTGCAGGCAGAAATACGGGTTCTCCACCCTGACCCGTAACCATATGAAACCCATCGGCATTCAGACTCCCACTATATCCGGTAGAGAGATCAACCGTTCCATCGGGATGAAGTAATTCTGTCAGCTGACGATGATGCGAAGCATTACCTGCGCCACCGGGAACATCATCCACCGCTGCGATCAACGGTGTGGACAACAAATTTCTGTCGCTGCCAGGTGCTGGTTTTTCAGAATATGCACTTTGTCCAGGTACCATAATTTGAGGCACTTCCCCTTCTGCAGTCCCGGTACTGAATGTTTGCGCCCGTGGGTTTAATACAGGGATAATAAATAAGAAAACAACGATCAGTTTTTTCATAATTTTGTGTTTTGATTGATCCTGTTTATGATCATTCCATGTAAACCACAAGAATACCGGGTGGCCCCTGGTCATGTATTCTCAAAAAACAATAACAGCAGGAAAGAAACCCAACAACAGCTAAATAAAAATACGGCAAACATGTTATGCTTTATCGGGCGAAGAGTGTATCGAAAGCATAACAAGAGGAAGCAAAAACCAAATGGTTGCTGACCGGAAAAAATTGTGTCCTGAGTGCAAAATACAAACAAAAAACGTTAAATCCAAATATAATGAACAAGAACAAGCATTTGTATCGCATGTCGCTCGCACTTATCACTATATGTTTCTATTTGTTTATGTTTTGCGAAACGGGGTCTTTGTATGCTACCGGCAATGGTATGTCAGAAAAAGCGAGCGATTCACTCGAGATTGAGCGGCTTACCGGCCGCCTGCGTATATACCTGGGTGAAAGGAGGCTTGATGAGGCGCGGCTAACGATCGACTCCATCATGGCAGTTGCCATCAATGCCAACATGCAACAAAAAGTGGGCGATTCTTACTACAATTATGCCCTTGTTGAACGTACAGCCTGCAACAGGGATGGTTTTACCGGCAACCTGAAGAAAGCCATCGACGTCTATAAAAAAGAAAAGGCGTGGTGGCCTGCAGCCAGAGCCAAAACGCTGATCGCCCAGCATTATGTCAGCGAACGGAACTATACGGCTGCACTGCATGCGTTCTCTGAATCTCTGGAGATGCGCAAGGTGGCCGGTGACTCACTCGGAATGGCAAATAACCTGATCAATTTGGGAAACATCTGCTATATCGATGGCAGGATGGCCGAAGCGACTGACTATTTTTATCGTGCCATGCGCATAACCGACAACCTTGAAAACAAGCCCCTCAAAGCAACCGTGCTGAAGAACATAAGCAATGTGTATATGAGGCAAAGGCAATACAACATTGCGCTGGATTACCTGCAGCAGGCACTTGACATCCACCGTGCCTCAGGTTTAGATACAGAAAAGTCGGACGTGCTGATGAATATGGGCATTGTATATTACAAGCTCGACAGCCTTGAAACAGCAAAAGGGTTCCTGGAGCAGTCGCTCGAAATTAAACTGGATTTGCAAACCGATCTCCCCGATCTGATCAACATTTATAACAATCTGGGGGTGATCGCCCAGGAGCTGGGCGATAATGATACCGCCATCCAATATTATACATCCAACCTGGAGGTGGCACGCCTGATCAATGACCGCCAGGCAGAGGCCTTTGCCCTTAACAACCTCGGATCAAGAAAAATGGCCATTGGCGACACAGCATCCCTGTCATTATTAAATGAAAGTCTGGAAATTTCCAGGAGCCTCGGACTGAGAAAGCTGGTGCTGACCAACTACGACAATCTGCAGCAATACCATAGCAGGTTTGGAAACTTCGAGCAGGCCTATGCGCTTTCCATCAAATACCGTTTGCTGAACGATTCGATCTTTAATGAAGAAAGCGCCGCCAAGATCCTGGAACTGCAAACGCAGTACAATACCGAAATGAAAGAAAAAGAGAACGAGCTGCTGCGTAACCAGTCAAGCATTCAGCAATTGAGGATCATCATGCTGTCCGTATCAGCGGGTGCCATTGCCCTGATCGCTGTGCTGTTTATTATCCTGTTCGGACTAAAAAGCAAGTCGCTGCGACAAACCCGTCTGCTTATCAGGAAAGAAAAAGAACTGAATGATATAGAACGCGAAAAGAACCAACAGGAATACCAGCACTTGCAGGCTGTTCTTTTCGCAGAAGAACAGATCAACAGGCTCCAGAAAGAACAGATCCAGCAAAAGAATAAAAAGCTCTCTACCTCAGCATTGCATATTATCAACAAAAACGAATTGCTGAACAACATCCGGAACGTTGCACAGGGTATTACCGGAATCAACAACCAGAACGTTGCACAGGAAGTTACCGGAATCAATAACCAGAGCACCACAGCACCTGCAGAACAGCTGATACAGATGATAGATGCCAATATCAACCTTGATGAACAGTGGGATCAGTTTAAGGCGCATTTTGAATCGGTACACACCGATTTTTTCAAACGCCTTACCGAACGGTTCCCCAACCTCACCCACAATGAGCTGAAACTGGCTGCCTACCTGCGTATGAACCTGTCATCGAAAGAGATCGCCCAAATGCTCAACATCAGCATCGAATCAGCCACGACAAAACGCTACCGCCTGCGGAAAAAGCTCGGACTTAAAAAAGAAGAGAACCTGGTTGCCTTCCTTGGAGGGTTCTGAAAACAGCACTGCGCAATCAAAGGCAGTTTTTCGGGCAGCGGGTTCTGCTTTCACACCTTTGTTTTCAGAAAAAAGCCTGGATATCAAAGGTACGGTTTCACAAAAAGAACAACATCATCGCCTATTATTCCGATTTCCTGATCCTGTAATGCCTGTCTGATTCATTCTTCTCAGGATCAAAGTTTTATTTAACTAAACACTTGTTTATATCAGATTTTCTTTGTAACTTCTGCAAATTACAAGGGCTTATGAAAATTTGTTTCACTGGAATGAAAAACCCGCTCTTTTGGGGAGGAATACATCATCCATACAACCTGGTCGCGCCATAGTATATTTGCTCATTATAAAAACATCCGTATCATGAAAACACAAAAAACAACAACAGGTATTTTTTTAATCATTGCCTGGAGCATCATCCTCCTTACAATACCATTAGGTAATGTGGGATCACAACACCACTCAGGGGGCGTTTCTGACAACAGACTGCATATCGAACCTTTGATAAGGCCGGCCGACTTCAACTTCCGGAAAGAGGGAGAATTGCCTCCGCTGCCAACAGTCCGGCTGAACGTGAAAGGCAGCGACGCCCTGATCAACGATATAACCATAGGAAGGGGCGGAGGCGGATTTCAGGAAAATACGGCCCTCGGTTATTTGACATTGTATTTCAACACCGACGCGTTAGTGAGTAAAAGCTACGAAGGAAAATACAATACGGCAGTTGGTGCCGGTGCGATGCATAAAAATGAACTGGGGAGTTATAACACGTCTGTCGGGGCAAAGGCTCTATACAGCAATGTTGGAGGATATTATAACACAGCCCTGGGCTATGCGACCCTCTACGGAAATACAAGTGGTGCATGCAACACGGGATTAGGCTTTGAGGCACTGAGAACTAACTCAAGTGGAGGTTTCAATACGGCCGTCGGTGTTCATGCACTCGTGTTGAACAATGGAAGTAGCAATACGGCTGTCGGATTCAATGCAATGGAGGCCAACACAACAGGTAATGCCAATACCGCCGTAGGATACCGGACACTTGAGCTGAATATTGTTGGCGAAAACAATACGGCCGTTGGTTTTGAAGCGGGAAAGCAATCGGATTCGGATGCATCGGTCACTGAAGGCACCTTTGTGGGGGCAGATGCATATCCGATATCTAACGACCTCTTTAATGTAACCGGGATTGGTTATGGTGCCAGGCCTACAGAAAGCAATATGGTATGGCTTGGCAATGCTTCCGTGGAACACTATTACTGCGCTGGAACCCCATTATCACCGAGTGATGAAAAGTATAAGTCAAACGTTGAGGAGAAAGTGGCCGGACTGGATTTCATTCTCCGTCTGAGGCCTGTTACTTTTAATCTTGATGTGCATAAAATGGCTGCCGACCTGGGCGAAGACATCCGGTACGACAAGGATGGAACCCAATATGTAGAGCCTCCCCCGGAAAGGATGTGGGAAGCACGCGAAAAAAAATCGGCCATAGTGTATTCCGGATTTGTGGCACAGGAAGTTGATGCGGTTGCAGGTAAACTGGAATACGACTTTAGCGGGATCAAAAGACCTGCAAGTGAAAATGGTTTCTACGGACTGAGTTATGCTAAGTTTGTGGTTCCCATCGTTAAAGCGATCCAGGAACAGCAGGCGCAGATCGAACTGCTGCAGCCGGCTACGGTGGAAACAATGCAACAGGAACTCGAGGCATTGAAAGAAGAACAAATTGCGTTGCTGGCTGACAACCAGCGGATGCAAAAACAACTCCAGGACATCCTCTCCATGATGGATGCCCTTGGTGATGCCATCGTGCAATGCTGCAATATGGAAGCCACCAATGCAGACCATCCTGACTGGCACGACGGCAAACCACGCATGGAACAAAACGCTCCAAACCCCTTTAACGAACACACTCTGATCCGTTACTACCTGCCCCCGGGTACCCAACAAGCAAGCATCTTGGTAACCGACATCAACGGGGTACAACGCAAGGTGATCGAGCTGAGCAGGGGGGGCGGCGGACAAACAATTATTCGCGGTGGTACCCTGACACCCGGCACCTACATCTACACGCTACGTGTAAACGGTCAGCAAACCGACAGCAAGCGGATGGTGCTGCTTTAAGCTATTTTCCCGATGCGAAAGTACGGTGCTTCAAGCAAATTTTTTCCGATGCGGGAGTATGGTGCTTCAAGCTAATTTTTATCTGATGTTGGAGTACGGTGCTGCTTTACGCCCATTTTTTACAGTGTGGGAAGAGATGGAAAGTGATCAGCGGTAAGCGGTTCGCTGATTATCATATGCTCCTTGTTGGAAAAGTGGATGGATATCCTGCCCGGTGTTTTGTTACCTGTGGTAACCAGAATTAGTGTCTGTCTCTGATTATATACCCCTTGGTTATTTCAAA
>PWKN01000185.1 GCA_003559735.1 Bacteroidales bacterium
CAGGTGTCTTCCTCCTGGCCACCCATCGCATCAGCCGTCTTCCTTTTAGCGAACAGTCCGCCGAACACATTACCGAAAAGTATACCCCGGCCTCTGAAACCCGGGTCAAATACCAGGATGATAAAAGTACCCAGGGAGAAAAACAGCAAAATAGAAGTGCCGGCCTGACCCAGCAATCCGTTTAACCAAACAACGCTGTTGTAACCAAATGCACCGCCAAGGATCAGCAAATCTCCCGAAGATATGACGTACCCAAAAAAGACAGACAACCAGATAATGAAAAAGGCAGAATATACAATGGTTTTGGGTATCTGGAGCAACCGCAATCCGGTAAGCATTCGAAAGCCAGGAATAAACAAGATCAGCACAAACAAAAAAGAGCCAACGCCAAACCATTGTTTGATCAGCAGGTGTGCCATGATCGCACCAACACGGCCCATCATGTTTTCAACCGAAACCGTTGTATCAGACAGCAAATCCCAGTTGAGTGATCTGCCATTTAATACGGAGTCATCTGCTTTCCAGCTGAACAAATAGGAGATAAAAGCAAGGAGAAGAAATATTGACAATAAGACAAAAAACAGTCCCGCAGTCTTTCTCAGTCGCTTGTTCATAAAAAAATCCCTGATGGCAGACCATGTGAAGTCCCTCCCTTCAATATCCTGACCGGCTTTCCCTTTTGCCGGTTTGTATTTGTTCTTCTTAAATATGTCAGATTTTCCTGGCATGCTGAAAACATTGATCATTCATAGTTGGCAAAGTTAAAAAAAACATGGCATCAAAAGCCCAAAGTTTTCAGCATGGACTTGTAGCTTTGTTCCTTTGCAAACAGCTTGGTGCTGTATTCCCCTTCATCGTCTTTGTCAATAATGACAAGCTTGGGCGCCGGAATAAGGCAATGCTGCAATCCGCCAAACCCACCAAGTGTTTCCTGGTATGCGCCGGTATGAAATATGCCGATATACTGGGTGTCGTTTTCCATTATCCTGGGCAGGAAAACTGCATTGGCATGTGATTCGGCATTGTAATAATCCTGGCTGTCGCACGTCAGTCCACCGAGGTTCACCCTCTCATATTCAACATCCCAGTTGTTGAGTGCAAGCAGTATAAACCGCTGTTTGATGGCCCAGGTATCTGGCAGTGTCGTCATGAAACTGCTGTCTATCATATTCCACCGCTCTCTGTCATTCTGCTGTTTCTGGTCGATGATGGAATAAAGTACCGCACCGCTTTCACCCACTGTAAAGGCACCAAACTCAGTAAATATGTCCGGCTCCGGAACGTCATGCTGTTCGCAGATTGTCTTTACCTGTGCAATGATCTCCTCGGTCATGTATTCATAATCGTAGCTGAAACCCAGTGAGTTCTTTACCGGAAAGCCGCCGCCAATGTTAAGACTGTCGAGTTCCGGACAGATCTTTTTTAACGCACAATACACATTGACACATTTTGATAATTCGTTCCAGTAATATGCATTGTCCTTAATCCCGGTGTTGATGAAGAAATGGAGCATCTTCAGTTCAAAACGCGGATCATTGCGGATGTTTGCCTTGTAATAGGGCACAATGTCGTTGTAACGGATCCCGAGCCTTGATGTGTAAAACTCAAACATGGGTTCCTCTTCTGCGGCAATGCGTATGCCCAGTTTGCATTTCCGGTCCTTGCGGATCAGTTCGTTGTAAACCCGTATCTCATTTTTATTGTCCAGCACGGGAATGGTGTTTTCGAATCCATTGTTGATCAGCTCACTGATCTTTTCCGTATATAGGAGTCTTTTGAATCCGTTACAAACAATATACCTTGACTTATCGATAAGGTTCAGTTGAAGCAATTCTTCAATGATATATACATCAAAAGCAGACGAAGTTTCGATGTGGATGTCGTTTTTTAATGCCTCTTCGAGGACAAAGATGAAATGCGAACTTTTCGTGCAATAACAATAATGATACTCGCCATTATAATCAACTTTGGCCATGGCTACATTGAACATCCGCTTCGCTTTCTGTATCTGCTGACTGATCTTTGGGAGGTAGCTTATCTTTAACGGTGTACCGTATTGCTTGACCAGGTCCATCATACAGATATCGTGGAAATACAACTCATTATCAACTACTTTAAACTCTTCCTGGGGGAAGTCGAACGTTTGTTCTATCAGGTCGATGTATTTGTTTTTCATGGCAAAAAGAGTTTATTTCAATCCATTACCGGCCAATGTAAGTTGTTTATATTGGATTGATTCATTAAATCCAGGTGAGTTGCTTTGGTTATAATTCAAAAACAAAAGTACATAAACTTTATTTCTTTTGAAGGGGGGCGTGACGGGTTTTTTTTGTTATGCGGAGCGGGGGATTATCTCCTGAGGTACTTGCAGAGATGTATGGACAAGGAGATCATCAGCGCAGCAAGCCACCCGAGGAAGGTAATGACATCTGCTGTACGGGCTGAGATGGATATGGCAAGCAACCGTTCGAGTATGTATTGTACATAGGAAGCCGGCAAGACAACCTGATGATCCATTGCTGTCAATACCTGCCAGTGCCATTCGGTAAGCGGACAATATCCCATGCCATAGAATAATCCGAGTATAAACCATGACCCGCCCGTTAACAAGACACAGATCAGGTGTGCCATCCGGAGAGGCCGGAAGATCCAGCCAAAAAGGATAAAGATGATCAGGGCTGAATGGAATACCACAAAGAAGATGTCGAGAAACTGCAGCATTGTTTTTGTCAGGAATTAGATGTGTGCGGTGTTGCATATTCCAACGACCCAAATGATTATTCCTTGTTTACAGGAAGGTATTGCTTTACTTTTTCCAGGAACTGTTTGGTGTCTATGGGTTTGGAAATGTAATCGTCACATCCTGATGTCCGGATCCTGCTTTCGTCACCTGCAAGGGCATGGGCGGTGATGGCAATGACCGGGACCTCCTTCCTTATTTTTTTGATCTGCCTGGTGGCTTCAATCCCATCCATGACAGGCATTTTAATGTCCATCAACACCAGTGCAATCCCAGGGTTGTCCCGGAAGGCCTGAACGGCTTCCTTACCGTTACTGGCCATAATGAGCTTATTGTTAAAATCTTCCAGCATGATCTCTGTCAGGAAGCGTGCCATTTCGTCATCATCGGCTACCAGGATGTCTCCGCTTGCCAACTGCTCCCGGGTTATGTTGTCTGGTGCCGGCCCTGATGCAGAATGGGCGATAAAAGGGATTGAGAGATAGAAAGTACAACCTGATCCTTTTTCTGATTCCACCCAGACTGTCCCCCCCATCTTGTTAATGATCCCTTTTGCAATGGGCAAACCCAGTCCGCTGCCTTCATGGCCACGTGTGTTCTCCAATACCTCCTGGCTGAAGGGCTCATATAGTTCATCTATGAACTTTTTATCTATACCCCTGCCGGTATCCCTGACGAAGAAGATCAACGCTGATCCTTCTTTTTTTACCCCCAGGTCAATTTTTCCGTGATCTGTAAACTTGATGGCATTGTCAATGAGATGCGCCATCGCTTTCCGAAGCAGTTCGGCATCGGCAGATACGGGACCGGCTGAAGAAACCGTATCATCAATGATCACCTGGCAGTCAATCCTTTTTTCCTTGCAACGGGCGTCGAATGATTCCCTCAGGCCCTCCATCAGATAGGGGATATGGACATCAGTTTTTTCTATTTTCAGTGTGTCAGACATCACCATGGAAATATCGATCATCTTATTGATGGTGTCAATCAGACGCTGACTGCTTATCTGCATGTTCTTCAAATGCATTTGTTGCCTGCTGTCCTTGCTGTCCTGACATAGCATCTGGCCAAAACCGAGAATTCCGTTCAAAGGGGTTCGGATCTCGTGCGAGATGTTGTTTAAAAAAGCCGTTTTCAGACGATCGCTTTCCTGGGCTCTTTTCTTTTCCCTGCGCAGATCTTCAATGTATTTGTTTAACTGCATGGTACGGCTCACCTGGTTGGAAACAAAAGCCAGCATTTCAAGACTTTTTTCATCGTACACGTTGGGATTGTCATAGCTTTGTACAACAATGGCACCAGCTATATCGGCCGCATAATAGAGCGGGACCCCCAGCCATACTTCGCAAATGGTTCCAACCTGATCGATGGTGCCGTTTTTGATCAGCTGAACAATTTCAGGCTTTTTCAGAAGTACCGGTCTCTTTTCAGTGATCACCTGTCCTGTGAGACTTCTTTCAGCCGGCCAGCTTTCGATATGGTCTTTCTGGTCTATTTCATAGGGCGAAGACAACATTCCTGTTTGGTTATCATACAGGGCAATGTAAAAGTTGGTGGTGTCGATCAGTGCTGTCAATTCCTGCCTTATGGTTTCTATCAGCTCCTTTGTGTGTGTAGTTTTCGTTGCAGCATTGGCAATACGGTACATAACCTGTTGGGCCTGTTCTATCAGCTTGTGGTCGGTAATGTCTTCCCCGACACCCCAGTACTCCCACCCCGGAATATGAATATAATGGTGTGTGTCGTACCAGTTGATGATACGGGGCTTGCCATCTTTGCGTGTCAGGATGGTCTCGTTTTTTGGTGTGTTGGGATCGTTTGCCGAGTCCCATACAAATTGCCGGTAACCGGGGTCGGGATAGAGCATTTCAAGTGCTTTCGGATTGCCGAGGATCTCTTCGGCTTTATAACCGGTAGCTTCTTCACAGGCTTTGTTCCAGAAGATGATGTTGCCGTCTTTGTCGAATGCGTCGAGCAAAACAGGCAGGTTTTCCAGGATGATCCGGAAACGGGTCTCATTCTCCCTGAGCTTTTCCTCCGTCTCTTTCCTGGCGGTAATATCGTAAGCCGTCCCCATACCGGCAGGCTGTCCGTTCCAGTCAATCACCCCTGCAGTGAAATCTATCCATTTTATGGTACCGTCTTTACATAACAACCTGAACTCGTATCTGTTTATGATCTTCTCCCCCCGCTGCCTTGCCAGGCCACGCTCCTTTACCAATGCCCTGTCGGCCGGCGCAACAATCTCCCAGAATTTTTTCTCGTGGAGCAGTTCGTGGGTAGTATAGCCCGTCAGACTCAAACAGGCTTTGTTTACATAAACGAAGTTCTCTTTCTGATAGATGAATATTGATGTGGTGGTTGTGTTTGCGAGCTTTTCAAACCACTCTTCTTTTTCCGGAAGATCCTGGTATGCATTCTGTCTGGGTTGTTTCATTGGTTGTGCGGAATTGCCGGGGGGTTGCTTTAGAGACACCTTTCGTTATATCACGTTTTGGACGCACAATATAGCAAGTTTTTTTTAAATACAGGTTGTCCTACCGGATCACACGCAGACTTTTGTCGAACCGGATATTTGCCGGGAATCCCCTGTCGGGCGAAAGTGAAAGCCATACGAACATGGCCCTTCCTACGATATGGTCTTCCGGTACGAAGCCCCAGAACCGTGAATCGGCTGAGTTATGGCGGTTATCACCCACCATCCAGTAATAATCCATCTCAAAAGTATATGTGCTGGCCTGCTCCCCGTTTATGTAGATTTTACCGTTCGCGGTGACTTCCAGCTCATTGCCTTCATATACGGAGATGATCCTTTCGTAAAGTGCGATGTTCCCCGTGTCGAGGTCGACCGTGGCTCCTTTTTTGGGAATATACAGTGGTCCGTAATTGTCTTCGTTCCATGGGAACGCATCATCATGCGGAAATATATGCCGCTCACCCTGTCCTCCGGGCCTGATGGTTCTGTTTACTTCAGTTATATAATCGATTCTTTCGAGTTCCTGTGCGGCATTTTCTGTCAGTGAAACCATATAGGCATTCTGTCTCAGCTGTTGCCATTCGGTTATATTCAGCCTGTTGATCAGGCGGGCAGATATAGGTCTGCCATCTGTATTTACCCGGTAATTGTGCTGCACATGCTCAGGGTCGGGCAATACCTCATTGTTGACGTATATCACCCCGTTGCGCATTTCAAATGTATCACCCGGGATGGCCACACAGCGCTTGATGTAATTCTCCCGCTTATCGACCGGACGGGCAACGACATCGTAGTGCTCCCACACCCTGTTGCGTCCCATTTCCCGTACCAGGCTGTAATAGCTCTGGTTCTGAAGCTGGAGGGCTACGGTATCTCCTTCCGGATAATGGAATACCACCACATGGTTATTGTCTATGCTGCGCAGGGCAGGAAACCGGTAATGTGGCAGATTGATCCACTCAAGGTATGAACGGGTGTGATCAGTGAGTGGAAGCGTATGGTGTGCAAAAGGGAAAGCTATGGGGGTTTGCGGTACCTTTGGTCCGTAGCTGAGCTTGCTCACAAACAGGTAATCGCCCACCAGCATAGACTTTTCCATTGAAGAGGTGGGTATGGTGTAGGCTTCGAGGAAAAATGTACGGATGATCGTTGCCGCAATAACTGCAAAGATTATGGCATCAGCCCATTCACGGGCTGCTGATTTTTTTACCACGGGTAACCTGGAGGGATGTGTGTATTTCTCTTTTTTTGAGAATCCCAGCCATGGCAGGAAAACAAACGGCAACAAAACCCCGAGTGCTTGTTCGCCGAGGCCATCCTTTTTGAAACACTTCAGCGTTTCAACAACCATCAGCAGGATGGTAAAAATGTTGATAAAAGGCGTAAGGATGAATATATACCACCAAAGTGGCTTGTCAATGATCTTCAGCCATATGTAAAAATTGTAGCATGGCACAATGGCCTCCCACCCTTTGTATCCGGCTTTGAGAAAAATTTTCCACAGTCCGGCCAGGGAAGCG
>PWKN01000083.1 GCA_003559735.1 Bacteroidales bacterium
AGACATCAACACAGACATAAAAGGATCATTCATCAGGAACAACCTGCATAGCATCAAAACCCGGTACAACTGGGATTTGGTGACCAGGGCATACCTCTCTCTCTTTGAAGAGATCAATAACGCATAATCGCTATTATTTTGTACTTTTGCCGAAGAAACAATCAAAACAGACAGAATTGCCCCAAAAATATTCCAGATATATACCCATAACCTCGCTGATCGGCGACTTTGTCATCCTAATCCTCTTTTTCGTGGCAGGGTACTGTTATCTGTATGAAACAACCATTTGCCTGTCTGCCCGTCATTTATTGTTTTATGCCTATCTCAACTTCTGGTGGCTCGTCCTGGTGATTGTCTTTAGAGCACATTCAATCGACCGCAATACAAGGAAAAAATCGATCCTGTTTGCCTACATCAGGATCATCGTCTTTTTCTTTTTCTTCTTCCTGATGTACTTCCAGTTGGTCCCTCTCTCCTACTACCCGAGAGAGCAGATCGGCATCCTGTTTGTTTCCTTTTTTGCAACCCTCGTTGCCTGGAAGATGGCCCTCTACTACGGATTCCTCATATACCGTAAAATGGGGTTTAACTACCGCAACGTGCTTATTCTGGGTGTTACCGGTCAAACCAAAGAGCTGGAACATTACTTTGTGACCAACAAATGGCATGGATACCGTTTTATGGGGTTCCTGGATGATGAAAAACAACCGGAGGCTGGTGTCGTCGGACAATGGGATGATCTGAAAGATGTCCTGGATGCATACGGCATAGATGAGGTGTATGTGGCACTGGATAAAATTCCCCGGAAGGTGTTCCAGAATATCACAAGCACGATCTCCGACTATCCTGTGAAGGTGCGTATCGTACCCGACCTGGGTAATTTTTCTTATAAGAGCGCCGGACTGACCCACTATGATGCACTGCCGGTGCTGCAAATCCATTCGGGTCCGCTGAGCCACTGGTACAACAGACTGGTAAAAAGAGCGTTTGATGTTGCAACCTCCGTCCTGGTCATTGCCCTGGTCCTGTCGTGGCTGACTCCGTTGCTGTACCTGCTGAACCGGCTGGAATCGCGCGATGGGGTGTTCTTCAGACAAAAACGTACGTGTATCGACGGTGGCGTCTTTACCTGCCTGAAATACCGTACCATGAAAGTGAATGCAGAAGCCGACACCAAATCCGTTTCAGAAAACGACCCGCGCATCACCCCGCTGGGGAAGTTTCTTCGCCGGTTCAGTCTCGACGAACTGCCTCAATTCGTAAATGTGCTCCGTGGCGAGATGTCGGTAGTGGGTCCCCGTCCGCATATGCTCAAACATACCGATGAGTACCGCCGACTGGTAAAGCGTTTTATGCTCAGACATACCGTTAAGCCGGGCATAACCGGATTGGCACAGGTGAATGGGTATCGCGGACCGATCTCCAGCGATGCCGACATACAAAACCGTGTCAGGTTTGATGTCAAATACATTGAAAACTGGTCATTCAACCTCGACATCAGGATTATCTTCCTAACCCTTTGGGTCATCATCAGGGGATTATGATCAGCCCTTTGCCAAAGCGTCACCCTGCCTGTACATCCCGAATATGATCATCCGTTTGCCAAACCGTCACCCTGCCTGTAGATCCCAAAGATGAACTCCCCTCCCGGAAATTCAACAATATATACTATTTTTGCACCCATGGAAACAGTAGTTAGTGGAATCAGGTCGACAGGAAACCTGCACCTGGGCAATTATTTTGGTGCCATCAGGAACTTCGTGAAGATGCAGCATGAGCACCGTTGTTTTTTCTTTATCGCCGATTATCATTCGCTCACCACCCACCCCACGCCCGGTGACCTGCACCGGAATGTGCGACAGGTGCTGATAGAATACCTTGCAGCGGGTATCGATCCCAATGCGGCAACCCTCTATATCCAAAGCGACGTGCCGGAAGTTACCGAACTGTACCTCCTGCTCAACATGAATGCATATAAGGGCGAACTGGAACGATGTACGTCCTTCAAGGAAAAGATCAGAAAGCAACCCGATAACGTAAATGCCGGACTGCTTACATATCCTGTGTTGATGGCAGCTGACATCATCATTCATAAAGCATCGAAAGTGCCTGTTGGGAAAGATCAGGAACAACACCTGGAAATGGCCCGTACGTTCGCGAACCGCTTCAACAGGCTGTATAAGACAGATTACTTTCCGCCGCCCTATGCCTTTAACTTCGATATGGAACTGGTGAAGGTGCCCGGACTCGATGGGGCGACCAAAATGGGGAAGTCAGAATCGGAGGGCAACGCCATATTCCTGTCGGACGACCCGAAAGCCATTAAGAAAAAGGTGATGCGTGCCACGACCGACAGTGGCCCGGAACGTCCGGGTGAGGAAATGTCGCAACCGATCGAAAACCTGTTCAACCTGATGCGGGTGGTAAGCAGTGAAGATACGCTGAATCATTTTCTTGATGCCTTCAATAAGGCGACCATACGATATGGCGACCTGAAAAAACAACTTACGGAGGATATGATCAGCTTTACCAAACCCCTGAGGGAACGGATCCTTGAACTGGATGCCGACAACCAGTACCTGGCAAAAGTGGCTCGAATGGGGGCCGAAAAAGCACGCGAAAGTGCTGCAAAAACCGTCAGGGAAGTAAGAGAGATCATCGGATTCAAAACTTTCTGAAAGACTGGTTTAATGCAGTTGGATCACTGACCGGATGGGGATTTGAGGAATCACGACCGAATGGAAAAAAACATAGCAACAGCAAAAGAACAAGAACGTTCAATCCTGGTGGGCGCTGTCACGGGTAAGGAGACCGAAGAGATGGTGAACGACTACCTCGATGAGCTTGCTTTCCTGGTTGATACAGCCGGCGGACTCGTACTGAGGCGGTTCACGCAAAAGCTTGATAAGCCAGACCCTGCAACCTATATCGGCAAGGGAAAGGTAGAGGAGATCCGTTCCTTTATCGATGAAACGGGTGTCGACCTGGTGGTGTTTGACGATGAACTGAGTGCCTCACAGCTGAGAAACCTTGACCGATCACTAAAAACCCGTGTCATCGACCGCAGCAACCTGATCCTCGACATCTTCGCAATGCGTGCGCGTACTGCCCATGCCCGAACACAGGTGGAGCTGGCACAGTACCAATACCTGTTGCCGCGACTGGCAGGTATGTGGACACACCTGGAGCGGCAAAAAGGGGGAATCGGACTAAAGGGTCCGGGAGAAAAAGAGATAGAAACCGACCGGCGGATTGTCAGGGACAAGATCTCCTTGCTGAAAAAAAAGCTGGAACAAATAGACAAACAAAAAGCCACGCAACGCTCCAACCGGGGCAGCCTCGTCAGGGTGGCCCTTGTGGGCTATACCAACGTGGGCAAATCAACCATAATGAACATGCTAAGCAAAACAGATGTCTTTGCCGAAGACAAGCTGTTTGCTACCCTCGACACAACCGTCAGGAAAGTGGTGGTCGGAAACCTCCCTTTTCTGTTGTCAGATACCGTCGGATTCATCCGCAAACTGCCCCACCATCTGATCGAATCTTTTAAATCAACGCTTGACGAGGTGCGGGAGTCGGATATCCTCCTCCACGTGGTCGACATCTCACACCCCAACTTTGAGGAACAGATCGCAACGGTAAATGAGACCCTGCAGGAAATTACGGGCGACGAAGAGAAAGAAACCATCATGGTGTTCAACAAGATGGATAAATACCAATGGGTGGAAAAAGACGATGACGACCTGACTCCCACTACAAAAGAAAACATCCCTCCCGATGAGATAAAAAAAACATGGATGGCTAAAATGAACGATCCGTGTATCTTTATCTCTGCCAAACATAAGGACAACATAGAGGGCTTCAGACGTTTACTATACGATACCGTGGTGGAGATCCACCGCATCAGGTATCCGTATGATAACTTTTTATACTGACAACAGTTTAACAGGTCCCCCCGTACCGGCCTGCCTGGTTACCGGTGGTGACAGAAGCCATAACAACCAAACAGATCACGTGCCATGAAAAAACCCTCACACCTGCTCAGCTATCCTGTTGTGTGGATGGTAATACTGCTGTCGCATATGCCTTTGCGTGTTTTGCACGGACTCGCCTCGCTGCTGGCATTCCTCGCTGCAGATGTGGTCAGGTACCGCAGAAGGGTGGTGCTGACAAACCTGCATAACGCCTTTCCCGAAAAAAGTGACAGGGAGATCAGACGCATCGCGCGAAACTTTTACCGCCACCTGGCCGATGTGGTTGCTGAAACCATTAAGCTGCTGAACATATCTGACAGTGAAATAATACGGCGTTGCTCCATAGACGATGAAAGCAAAAATATGCTGATGGAATACCACAAAAGCGGCAGGTCGCTCATCGGACTGCTGGGGCATTTTGGTAACTGGGAATGGGTGCCACCGGTGACTTCGCTGAGCCTCCCCTACACCGTCGTTCCAGCCTATCGTCCGCTGAAAAACAAGGTCATCGATCGCCTCATCCTTAAGATCAGGGGACGGTATGCGCATGAGCTGGTGCCGAAAAAGATCCTTGGGCGGACAATGATAAGATATAAGAGGAGTGAAAAGCCTTTTATCCTGGGATTGATCGCCGATCAAACACCTCGTCCGCATAATGCCTACCAGACTACCTTCTTGTCACAACCTACGCTGGTTTTCAGCGGACCCGAAAAGCTGGCCCGGAGCATGGATATGTCTGTATTTTTCGTGGCCCTGCGGCGCAAAAAACGTGGACACTATTCTTTCTATGTGGAAAAAATGACCGATAATCCTGGAGATATGAAGGAGGGAGAACTCTCCCGGCAGTTTATGCGCCTCCTTGAAAAGGAGATCCTCCTTAAACCGTCCGACTGGCTGTGGTCGCACCGCCGGTGGAAACACCAGACAGTGGCAGAAGACAATGATCAGTGAGCGTAACGCAAAAATACGCCTGGGCGCCGATCCGCCGATCCTGGCAGGGACGAACGATCGTCACACATAAACGAGCCAGAGCGTTGCAACGGTGAAGGATCCTGGCAGCGGACAACGATCACACATAAACGGGCCAGAGCGTCGCAACGGTGAAGGATCCTGGTGCTGAAACAAACCGGCACGCATTAACGGGCCGGTGCGCCGCAACGGACAATAGTAAAGGGTCTGACCTGTAAGGCTACTTCCGTGATACCTGTATGAAATCGCCCAGGGCAAAGGCAATGCGCCGGCCGTCTTCTGTGGTTTCTCCATCTACGACCACAGGCTGTCCAATCAGGTTGTTCAGTCCGGACAAGCCCCTGCCGGCAAGTTCCAGTAACGAGGTCCTGTCACCTGGGAGCGCCTCCCCTGCTTCACCAACCCTGATGCCTGTCCGCTCTTCAACTTGTCCAACGGCCAGCTGCGCCAGGGAGACTTCGCGCCGTCCTCCTCCGTGAACTTCTTCTTCTTCCAGGAATAACTGGGATGGATCAACGGCAGCCATCCAGTAAAACTCGTCACGCACTTGGGTGTGTGCCTGGGTGCTGATGTCTGGCAATGGTAACGCTTTTGTTGTTATTGGTTCTATTCTGGATGCAAGCTTCTCGGGTGCTTCAGGTGCAAGCTTCCAGTTGCTTCGCAAGCTGGAAGTTGCATCGTCGCTGCGCAAGCTGGAAGTTGCGGGTGGTTGCGGGGTAAGGGCATCCGCAACGGCCAGCGGATGCTCTGTGTCCCCGCCAACAGGTTTGTCCTCCGCAACGGGAGGTGCACCATCGTGTGTGGCTACCTGTATGCCCTCATGTTCAGGAAATATCGTAAAGGTAAGCATCGCAAGGAACAGAACGGCCGCTGCCACCGATGCGGCATTCCATATCCTGCGCCTGGTTAGGAATCGGATCGTTGTGCCACCTTCTTCTTCAATGTTACTGCCACTGTGTTCCAGTGCGGGTATTTGGTGTTGTTTCAGGGTGCCCTTGTGTGGATAGGTGACTTCGGTGCCGGGAACAAAATGGCTTTGCTTCATCAGCGACAATTCCCGCGCATAGCGCTTGTCTGAAGCGGCAAATGCCTCTACTGCCGCCATCGTCGGGGGATCCAGGTCGCCTTCCACATAGGCCGCAAAATAGAGTTCGTAATTGGTGGGGGTGAGCCCCGAAACAGGCAGTCCGTATCCGGCCGATACAGCTTCTTCAAGGGTGATCTCCCTGCCTTGCTCACGCCGGACGGGTTCAATGGGTGCGCTTTCCTCAACCGGTTTCTTTAAAGAGTCCTTGCCGGGAAATATAACCTCATCCCCTTCGAGGCGAACCATCTCAAAACGATCAAACTCCTCTTTCAAATCGGGATGGCTGTCCAGAAAACGGAGCAACGCCTCACAGTCTGCATCCGTGAGCTTCCCCTCGTAGTAGTCGAGGATGAACACTGCGTAATTGTCTCTGGTGATTTGCATCTTTTCTGTTTCTTTTGGTTTTCCTCCGTCAACAGGGCTTTAAAACCCTTGCTCCTTATTGAGCTGAATGCGTATTCCTTTTCGCCCGACAGGCGTTGTGTGGTATGCGTATTCGCTCTCGTCCGCCAGGGTGTGGTATGCGTTTTCGCCCTTGCCAAACAGGTGTGTGCGGTATGCGCATCCTCTCTCGTCCGCCAGGGTGCGGTATGCTTGTTCTCTCTTGCCCTGCAGGGTGTGGTATGCGTTTTCGCACTCGGCGGACTGGTATGTTGGGTTCTGTTTACCGGCTATATGGCAAACCCGTCTGCTATACTACCGCAT
>PWKN01000279.1 GCA_003559735.1 Bacteroidales bacterium
AACTTGCACGGCCTTGCGGCCACTACCCCCTCAAAGTAGCGTGTCTACCAATTTCACCACCTGGGCAAAATGCGTGGCAAAACTACAAATTTTTTTTTTCATTTCACGAAAAAAACCAATCTTTGTCACATTAATTCCAGTCTTCCGTAAACAAATACCAGCAACCATGCCCATGAATGAAAACAAATACGAAGAGCCCGGCATTTCACGGCACGTTCTTGAAATGATCACCGTGGCCAACGAGTATTGCCTGTTTTTTGAGAAAGCAGAAAACTATACCAGGGAGGATATCTTTTTGTTTTTTCAAAAAATAGCGCCCATGATCTATTTGAAAGGGTCACTGTTGCCTGAAACAGATGTTGCTGATGATACGACTCCGGAAAAGTTCGTGACAGAAGAAGAGTGGGAGCAAATCTTCAGGGTGTTGCGAAAACATTTCAACAAAATGGATGTTTATTATATACATGATCATCTTTTTGATTCAAAACAGGCAAGTCTGGCTGACAACATGGCCGATATCTACCAGGATATGAAAGATTTTCTCCAGTTATACCAAAAAAACACTTCACCAGCACGGCAAAGCGCAGTAGCATTGTTGCGAGACCTGTACAAATGGCATTGGGGTCCCGCTTTGCTATCGGCCCTCGGCGCTGTTCATAATATCTTATTTAAAGACCAGGTCGATCCGGGACTGTTTGACAATGATCATGACTGGTCGTATTAATACCGTAAATAGTTCAATTGCACAAAGGTTTTTTAATAATTATCAAAACAATGAAAATAAAGACAACGTACCTTGCCGGACTACTGATTATGATTGCTTTCAGGATGGTTTCATACGGAAGTGAAGCCAGTGAAGGATACAGGATAAAGGTGCATTTTGATGGCAAGCATGATGATAAATCGTATCTTGCTTTCCACATGGGTAACCGTCAGTACCTCAAAGACACGATCTCTGTGGACACGGAAGGGATTGGTGTTTTCGAAGGGGCCGGCAGACTGGAGTCCGGACTGTATATTATTGTTATTGATGACGACAACAACTTTGAAGTGATCATTGACCGTGAACAACATTTTAGCGTCAGGGTTGATCCCGCCGACATCATTGGTTCAATTCATTTTGAGGGGTCAGCAGATAATGAACGCTTTTATGACTACATACGTTTTATGGGAGATAGAAGCCAGCAGCGGCAGGCGCTTGAACAGGAGTTGAGGGCCACAGAAACAAGTCAGCAGCGGCAGGCCGAGATTCAACAAATGATCCAAAGCATGGAACAAGAGGTCGCTGACAAACAAAATGCAATCATTGCAGATGATCCGGACGGAATGCTCGCCCTTCTGTTGAAGTCCCAGCGCGACCCTGAACTGCCTGATCCGCCGAGGCTTCCCGACGGCCAACTGGACACGCAAACCATGTACCGGATATATGTAGGCAATTATTTCAATAATATTGACTTTAGTGATGAACGGCTGCTCAGAACACCTGTATATCACAGCCGGCTCCGCCTGTTATTCAATAACGTGCTGATACAGCATCCTGACACCATTATCAGGGAAGCCGACCGGTTGCTGGAGAAAGCAATGGCAAACAACGAGTTCTTCAGGTATACAGTCTGGTTCATAACCAATTATGCAGAGACATCACAGGTTATGGGAATGAACAAATTGTTTGTACATATGGTAGAAAATTATTACCTGACAGATCATGTGGACTGGATATCCGACGAAAGGCGGGAGCGTCTCAGGCAGCGCATGGAAGAAATAAAACCTCTGCTTATAGGAAACGTGGCACCCAACATCACCATTCAGGATCCCCTGAAGCAACCTGTTGTGTTACATAATATCGATGCCGAATACCTTGTGCTGTACTTCTGGGATTCTGAATGCTCCTTTTGCGTGCAGGCGACCCCAAAAATAGAAGAGGCACATAACAACCTTGCGGACTATGGGGTGAGGGTTTTCGCAGTAAACACTGAAAGAGACAGTTCCAAATGGTTAGAAGCCATTAAGGACTATCCTGATGACTGGATACATGGTCATGATACACACAACACATCCGGCTTCAGGGATACGTATAATATCTATGCGATCCCGAAAATCTTTATCCTCGACAGAGACAAAAAAATCATCGCAAAAGATATCGGTGTTGAACACATAGAACAATTTATCAGGGAAATGACCGGCAGCCAGTAAAGCGGCAACAGACGGTCATCCATAATCCGCATCCAGTAAAGCGGCAGCAGACGGTCATCCATAATCCGCATCCAGTAAAGCGGCAGCAGACGGTCATCCCTTTGTTTGGGCGTCCCGCTGCCTTTAATCTACTGGTGCTCTTCGCGCAGCAGGTCATTGATGGTTTTTACCGGGTTGAAGGTAATTAACGGGACCTCCATGAACACAGTATTCCAGAAGGCCATTGCGCCATTCCAAAGTCCCGGCCTTTCCAGGGCCTTTAATTCCTTGCCGTCCTTTGACTTATGACTGATAAATCCGGTATCCCTGTCGACAAACCTGTTCAGATCGTACTTTTCTCCAGTATATTTCTTTACGGAGCAAACAATGTCAACCGGGTTAAAATGGGTAGCCTGCCGGACCAGTTCCGCCTGTTTTGGGTTGTCCATGTCGATCTGTGACATCTCAACAATTTGCAATGACCTGGTACCATCTCGTTTATCCTTCACCCAAAACGGTCCGCCCCCTGGTTCGCCCTCGTTCTTAACCATCCCACATACGCGCAACGGACGGTCAAATGTTGTATAGAGCACACGGCACCCCAAATGTTTGTCGCCGGGAAAGACCCTGGGATCAACATTTAATGTTTGAACGGCAAAATCAACAGCCTCCGCATATTCTTTGTCAGACAAAGGACCTTTGTCCAGTTTCCGCATCCAGGCATCGATTGCTGTTTTAATGTTCAGCAAAAGACCGCCCAGTGCCTTTTTATACCGCATGCCATCCCCTTTTAATCTGTCGGGCACAACATTGTCAATATTCTTGATGAAGATCACGTCATCATCGAGGTCATTAAGGTTCTCAATCAATGATCCGTGTCCGCCAGGCCTGAACAACAAACTGTTGTCCCCCTCTCGGAACGGTAAGTTATCCAGTCCGACAGCGATGGTGTCGGTATACGGTTTCTGAACAGAATGGGAGATGGAATAGCTTACTGCAAAGGCCTCTTCATAGGTTTTCAGGACATTTGCCAGGGTTTCTTCAAACGGACCAATATGCTCAGGCGACAGGGTAAAGTGGATACGTGCCACGTCACCGGCACCCCTGGCATATTCAGCACCTTCAACCAGGTGTTCTTCCATGGCTGTCCGCACAGAATACTTATACCGGTGAAACGCAATCAATGCTTTGGGCAGTGAAGCATAGTTAAGACCATGCTCAAACAATAAATAATCGACCAAAGGGAGGTAATCCCCTTTACTGGTTAACCGTTTGGCATCAAAACCGTCTTTTTCCAATGCCCCCCTCAGTTTGTCCCAGAAAGCAAACCTGTGCATCTGCTTAAAGAAAGCGGCTGCCGCAGACTCTTTTTCCATCAGTCCGCCTGCATCCACCCCTGCATTCAGCAGATCACGCCAGGCAAACACATCTTTGAACATACGTGTTGCCGCCCCACTGGCAGGTACAAATTTACTTACCATGTAACGACCATGTTCCTTATCATACGCCCCTGCCAGGTCATCAACTGTTTCTGTTTTTTCTATTCCGTCACCAATTGTTGCGGGACGATCAAGGATGAGTGGAGGAAATCCTGTCTTGAAATGTTCAATTTGTTGCAGGAACGCCTCCCTGGTAATTCCTTTCTTTTCGAGATGTCTGATATCCTGTTCATTAAGCATAAGATCGATATATTTAGCGGGCATTACTTATAAAAAGCGAACAAAAAACTGTACCAAGCCGGTGGTTCCCAAAGCCGTGGATCTGACCTGAATGATATGCGTGAAACATTCAGGAAAGGGTCAGCATTTCTTACAAAAATATTAAAATAATGCACAGTAATCACTGAAAGCCATGATCAATTTAACACCAATGCACCCAAATTGATTACAAATCAACAACATTTTGTATCTTAGCCTTATAAACTGATACCTGTCCGATAATGTTCGATCCAAGCCTGAAAAGTCCGCCTTCGGTGATAAAATCGCAGGCGGAAAAAATATTGCAAAGCGATGAGTTCCCAAGATTATTGGAACATACACCCAATGTCATAATGATCCTGAACAGGCAACGACAGGTTGTATATCTCAACCGCAACCCCCTGGCACCTTCTGATGTACCTTCAGAAGCCTCCATGGGACAAAGGCCGGGAGAATGTCTCGCATGCATCAATATATCGAAAGGAGCGTTGGGTTGCGGGTCATCTGAATTTTGTAAGGTTTGTGGATTCAACGCAGCAATCAGTGCCAGCGAGAAAGGGGAAAAAGGTATGGATGAATGCCATATTGCACTGAATAATGGCAGTTCGCTTACCCTTAGTGTAACAGCACGACCGTTCCTTTTTGGAGAAGATGGCTTTATTTTTTGCGCACTCGAAGACATCAGTGAGAAAAAACGGCGCCAGATGCTGGAAAGTATTTTTTTGCATGACATATTAAATACGGCAGCGATACTGAACGGACTAAGTGAAGCGTTTGACGACATGCCCGACAGCCAGATCAAAACCATGCTGCACGACGTATCTGCCAACATCAGTGATGAGGTGCAGTCATACCGGCTGATCACCAATGCAGAAAACCAGACACTGAAACCGAACATCATTCATGTTGATCTGTCCGATATAATTGCAGAGGTGGTCCGATCTCTTCGTAATATTCAGAAATTCAGAGACAGGGATGTGGACGTAAACGTATCAGGCGGAGAAGTATATACCGAACGGACATTGCTTCGAAGAATTTTGATCAACCTTGTGAAAAATGCACTGGAGGCAGGCGGTCGTAAAGACACCGTGGAAATAATTGCCAGGTATGACAAAATGCGAGCCATGGCCATTTTCTCAGTAAAAAACCCACAATTCATTCCCCGGGATACTCAGTTAAAGCTTTTTCAGAAATCGTTCTCAACAAAGAGTCACGGACGGGGATGGGGCACTTACAGTATTAAGGTGTTGACAGAGAAATACTTAAAGGGGCAGATCACATTTCATTCCAATGAGAAAACAGGTACCATTTTTACCATTGCCATCCCTTCGTTAAAAATGTAGCCGGCTCACGTCATGATCCTTTCGGGATCGTGACCATGGAACCATTTCAGTTCAAGCTTTTCTCCGTCAAATACCGCAAATGAAAACTCTTTAACCCAATCGCCCGTGTTCACATAACGCACACCTGGTGCAATTTCCATATTCATCGGCAAATGCCGGTGACCAAATACAAAAAAGTCAACCGGTCTTTTTTGAAGAACACCAAGGCAGTATTGGATCAGCCATTCTTTTTCCATGCCAAGAAATTGTTCATCCAGTCCCCTGTTGGCCAAACGGCTCCTTCTCGATAAGAACAAGGCAAGACGCATTCCAATGCCCGGATGGATGAACGCAAATAATCGCTGACATAACCGGCAGGAAAAGATTTTTTTTATTATTTTGTACCCCTTATCCCCCGGTCCCAGTCCGTCGCCATGGCCTATATGGAATTTTTTTCCGGATAAGATGACATCAACCGGTTCACGCAGTATTGTCATACCCAGGTGGGTTACAAAATAGTCTGCGACCCACATGTCGTGGTTTCCAGCAAAAAAATATACAGGGATGCCCTCATCAGTCACCTGGGCAATTTTTCCAAAGAGACGAACAAAACCCTTTGGAACCACCATACTGTATTCAAACCAAAAATCAAATATATCGCCGAGTAGATAAATGGCTTTTGCGTCCTTACGGATGGAGTCCAACCAGTCTGCAAGGTGTTTTTCCCTCTTCAGACTGGAACAATAATCAGGAATGCCCAGGTGCGCATCCGAAACAAAGTAAACCTTTTCTCCCTTCCTCATCGGCAGCTCCTCTCACAAATAATATATGACCGCACAAACCTACGTACATTTTGACAGATACGCAACAATTATTTATAAGCATAAATAAAACACAAACGACACCAGGTAAACTGATTATAATAATCTGGAACAGCAAATGGCAACATACAACCCAAATGATGCATCAACCATTGACAGATTTGTTGTATATTTATGCTCGGAAATTGTTGTTTATTATTTAATTTAATCTATTTAGGATAAATAAAACAAAAACACATCGACAATGGAGAGGCTTTTAGATAATTTACGCAAGCTCGAGGGGAAGAAAATAGAACCCGGCATGGTCAGTGAGGCTTTGTCATCAGTTGACCTGAAAAGCATTTCGTATGAATCGTACCTGCAGGGATACGACACAGACAAGTACAACCGGATAAAGATTTGTGACACACCACTGCAGGTTTACATAATGACCTGGCCTCCCCAGTTTCTGTTACCCATTCATCAGCATAGAAATTTTTGGGGTTATGTAATACCCCTGAAAGGCATTGTTGCGGAAACGATATATGGCTATGCCCCCCGTAAGAAAAAGGTGTTTTTGCATCCGACCAAAACACACAAGGAAGGGGAAGCCATCTATGAGCCCTACAATATGATCCACAAGTTACAAAACACATCGCCTCTTGAGGGCAGTATCACGTTGCACATCTATTACCCTCCCTTTTACACTTTTAACGGGACGATGATATTCGATGCCCAGAACAGACGCATGGCTGTATTGAATGAGAACGCGAAGGTTTTAAGCTGGGACCTGCCTGCCGATAATTACGAATCAGTGATTGAAAATGCCTACGATGTAGAAAAGTTGTGGTAGATTACCTTCTGATCCGGCCGGTTATCAAACACCGAATATACCGGAGAGAAACTCATCGAGTTCATCTGCATCAATCCCCTTCTTTATAATTCGTCCGTCGGGATCTATCAATACGGCATAGGGAATTCCTTCAACATTATACAGGTTTACTACCGGGGAGTTCCAAAACCTCAGGTCGCTGACCTGCAGCCAGCTTATTTCATCTTCCTGGATTCCCCGCAACCATTGTTCCCGCGTTCTGTCTAGAGAAATTCCGTATATTTCAAAACCATATGGTCTGTAATTTTCGTATATGTCTCTCAGTTGCCGGTTGGCTTTACGGCAAGGGGCGCACCAGGCTGCCCAAAAGTCAATCAGCACATATTTTCCCCGCAATGACGACAATGCCTTCATTTCCCCGTCAGGTGCAGGCAAAATGATCTCCGGTGCTTCATTGCCAACCGCCAGGTTTTCCTGTGCCATCCGCCGCCTGGCTTCATTCCGTTTATGATGGCTTACACGCCGTTTTAAATCAAGCACATGACGATTGGCAGGATAAACTTCAGAGAGTGACTTACTCAACATCTCAAAATAATCGAAGTGATCTTGTTCACTAAGCAGCAACTGGTTTCCAAAATATTGATAAAGCGCGATAATGGAAGCAAGCGAATGGGGATTATCCTGAATGAATTGTTTGACAAAATGTTGCTGATCTTCAAATATTGCAGAATACGCCGAATCAAGCGAGCTTCTGATCTCATAAAAATCTTTCTGGTACTGGCTTGCATGAAAAACATCCGCCAGTGAGTCCACTTTCCTGTAATTGTGTTCCAGGTGTCTGTTCAGCTGTGAAAGCAGTTCGGACCCATCCGATCCTTCGATCATATGCTCTGTGGGAAGTTCAAGGGCATTGCCGCGGACGACGATATGTTCGCCGGGCTCAATGACCAGTGTTACAAAATTTTCCCTGTCGGCCCGAAGGATAAAATAGCCGGCCTCTTCGATTGATCCCCTGTAAGAAAATACACCCTGGCTGTCAGTGGGAATACTGTCAACAGGCAGCAGGTCACCTGTTGTTAGCTCCTGTAAAGCAAGATTTACCCCCGCAGCATTATCAAGCTGCCCATTCAGCAAAAAATAATCAGCATCGTCCTGACGGTCGCGCATCTGGCATCCGGCCAGAAATACAGATAAAACCAAAAGATACAGCAGGTATTGCATCCTCATAACGGATAGTTATTGTTCCTTGATTGAATGGCTCAAAGTTAAAAACAATACCCGGCCGTAGTGGGACATTTAAGAATTTTTAACCACATACAAAGATGGGGTGATGGGGTCCTGGTTAATTCAACGGGTAAAAGACTTTTCAAGTAGAGCAAATCCGATGATCACGAAAACCAGGGTTAGGGATGAGCTTAAAGCAATTCTGAGCATTGTGCGAAGGAATTCATCCAAACGAAAAATTTCCAGGAAAAAAAGCACCGTATGGTGAAAAAAAATCAGTATTGCACTGTATGCGATCAGCGGGATGTTTCCAAAACTTGAAAAAGAGGGAAATACAATCTCATCCCAACGAATACTTTCAACCGTTAACCTGATTATGGCAGGCCTGCAGAAAACCATCAACGTGGAAGCAGCCGCATGCATTGCAAGCGAATCAGAAAAAACATCCACAACCAAACCCGCCGAAAACGAAACTGTCAGCAAAAACCACCCTGGTGTATTCACAGGAAGCATCAAAATGAACAACACATAGAGTTGCGGATTCATATAACCACCCAGCAATACCTGGTTCATCACAAGCACCTGGAGCAGGACAAGCACCACAAACAACAAAAGGTATCGCAGATGTATTCTTCTTATCATATCAATATTTCAGGGTATTTGGTTTTAATTTGAAATGGTTGACAACTCCAGCGCTTCCTGTTCATCTCCCAACAGGTTTTCTACAACATATACATGCCTGATCGTATTTGCATCCATTACAAGGTCAATGCTTGCCGTATAAAACGTTTCACCCCGCCTGATATCCCAGTCTTTGATCGTACCGATCAATATGTTTTCAGGGAAAATCAGAGAATATCCGCTGGTAACTATTGTATCACCAACTTCCAGTTCTACGTGGGTAGGAATATATGACATATGGGCTGTACGGTAATCTGTCCCCCCCCAATGCAGGCTGCCGATATGGTCGTTTTTGCTGAATTTGACACTAAGGGCCATTTCACTGTGCAGCAGCGACATGGCAACCGAAAAGTGGTTTGACACATTAATGATGATCCCTGCCACACCGTTTCTGGTGATCACACCCATATCGGGTTCAATTCCATGTAAACGGCCTTTATTCAATGTCAGGTAGTTATTCCGCCTGTTTACCGAATTGTTGATAATCTGTGCATTCATATAGGTAAACCGACGCTGATAAAGTGAGTCATTCATTGTGAACACATACCTGTCGGTAATGATAAAGTTCTCTTTATGCATGGCGCGCAACCGGACATTCTCCCTGAGCAGTTCTTTATTTTCGGGTTTTAGTGAAAGGTATCCGGTAACAGAATTACAGGTATTGTAAACAAGGCCTGAGATTCTGCTGGCCGAATGCAGAAGAAATGTTTGCTGATAATACTGCCGTGACATTGTGAATAGCATGGCTGCTGTTCCAAGTAAAAGAAACAGGAGAAAAAAATGGTGCTTCTTTATAAATCCTAAGAGGTTGCGCATAATTTGAAGCGGCAAGTCACTGCTGCACTTATTTGATCAAAAAAGGGAATTTGTTAAAATTCTTCAGTGCGATACCCGTTCCTCTTGCAACAGCCCTCAGCGGATCTTCGGCAACATGGATGGCCAGACTTGTTTTTTCGGAAATCCGCTTGTCCAATCCGCGTAACAAACCTCCTCCTCCAGCCATATATATTCCTGTACGGAAAATGTCGGCTGCAAGTTCAGGTGGGGTCATCTCCAGCGCATTCAAAATGGCAGCTTCTACTTTGGTGATTGATTTGTCGAGCGCGTAAGCCATCTCTGTATAGGATACACTGATCTCTTTTGGCACGCCTGTCATCATATCACGACCATGTACAGCAAGGTCTGGTGGTGGATTCTCCATTTCGGGCATTGCAGCTCCTACGTCTATTTTGATCTTTTCGGCTGTCCTTTCACCGATCAGCATATTGTGTTCTTTCCTCATGTATTCCATGATGTCGGAATTAAAGTCATCGCCGGCTATTCTGATTGATTTGTTGCAAACGATGCCGCCCAGTGCAATTACGGCAATCTCTGTTGTCCCCCCTCCGATATCGATCACCATGTTTCCGACCGGTTCCATCACATCGATCCCAATACCAATTGCAGCTGCCATTGGCTCATGTATCAATCTGACTTCCTTGGCCCCTGCCTGCTCACAACTGTCTCTTACGGCCCTTTCTTCTACCTCTGTAATTCCTGACGGAATACATATCACCATTTTAAGGGCGGGCGGGAACAAGGGTTTCTTATTTTCGGTCATTTTGATCATGGCCCTGATCATGGCTTCGGCCGCTTGAAAATCAGCAATTACTCCATCGCGCAGTGGTCGCAGGGTTTTGATATTATCGTGGGTCTTACCATGCATCATCATAGCCTGTTTTCCCACGGCCAGCAACTCTCCGGTGGCTCTGTCCATTGCCACTATAGACGGTTCCTCCACAACCACCTTGTCATTATAAATGATGATTGAATTTGCTGTTCCCAGATCGATTGCGATCTCTTTGGTCAAAAAAGAAAATAACCCCATTGGTAGTCAAGTTAATATATAATCTTAATGTTTAAAATGCCTTTGTCCGGTCAGCACCATAGACATACCCGCATTATTGCAGTAATCAATCGACTCCCGGTCCCTGACCGAACCTCCGGGTTGAACTACTGCGGTGATCCCCTCCTTATCTGCAATTTCCACACAATCGGCGAACGGAAAAAATGCGTCAGATGCCATCACTGCACCTTTGAGTTCGTGTTTGAATGCCCGGGCTTTCATTATGGCCTGCTGCACAGCATCCACCCTTGATGTCTGGCCAAACCCGGCACCTATAAGCATCCGGTCTCTTACCAACGCAACAGCGTTTGACTTCAAGTGTTTCACAACTGTATTGGCGAACATCAGATCCCGTTCCTGCTGTATATCGGGTATTTTGACCGTCACCTTCTGCCATTGATCCGGCCGGACCGTTCCCTGGTCTGTTGTTTGCCAAAGCACGCCATTGAGCAGCGAACGAAAACGTGCACCACTCCTTATAAAAGGGTTGCTGCGTAAAATGACCCTTTTCTTCTTTTTTGACAGCAGGTCAACCGCTGAACTGTCAAAGGAAGGTGCAATAAGCACTTCATAAAACAGATCGTCGATTTTGGCTGCCAGTGCTTCACCAATATGACGGTTTGCAATGAGTATGCCACCAAAGGCACTGACCGGATCGCCTGCCAGTGCACCTGTCCACGCATCTTCAATACTTTCGCGCGAAGCAACCCCACAAGCATTGGTATGCTTAATGATTGCAAAAGCAGGATCAGTGAATTCACTCATCAAATCCATTGCTGCGTCAATGTCAAGTAAGTTATTGTAAGACAACGGCTTGCCACTTATCTGGTCAAAGATCGCTTCCAGGTCGCCAAAATACCTGGCTTGCTGATGGGGGTTTTCTCCATAACGCAGCGGCAAAGACTTACGGATGCTTACTTTTAATCCGCCATGTTCATTGGTTCTTAGATAATTAAAAATTGCGGCATCATAATGGGATGAGGTATCCATTGCTGCAGCTGCCATATAGCGGCGGTCTCCGAGGGTAGTCATGCCGTCCTGTTTTCTGAGCAGTTGGGCAGCATGCCCGGCATAGTCGGCGTCAGGCACTACCAGCACTTGCTGATAATTTTTTGCTGCCGCCCTGATCAATGAAATACCCCCTATATCGATCTGTTCAATGACCTGATCGTGCGATGCCCCTTCTGCGAGGGTCTGCTCAAACGGATACAGGTCGACCACCACCATATCAAAAGGATCCAGACCGTATTGTTTTATATCCTGTTCATCACTTTCCTGTCCGGGTCTGCAAAGCAAAGATCCAAAAATGGACGGATGCAGGGTTTTTACCCGGCCACCGAGAATTGACGGGAATCCTGTGATGTCCTCAACAGATGTGGCCGGGACACCCATGTTCCGGATGTAGTCCAGGCTTCCGCCTGTAGATACGATCTCTATGTCAAGAGCGTGTAATACTTCTGCCAGTTCCCTGATGGCGTCCTTTCGATATACAGACACCAAAGCCCTTGAATGTTTTCTCCTGCTGTTCGATGTTTCCATTCAAAAAAACCAGTTATCTTTGCCCCCTTTTAAAATCCCCACGAAGTTAAGCTAATTTTTTAAAAATGAGTTTTTCAAACAAAGAAAAAATTTTTTCCAGGAAATGGCTTTTGTCTTACCTGATGATCATCATTGGTGCTTTTATTATGGCAAGTGGCTATGTTTTATTCATCAGTCCTTATAAAATTGTGCCCGGCGGCGTGTATGGCATCGGGATCATTTTGTACCATACCTTTGGATTACCGGTCGGGTTAACGGGATTAGCCCTGAACATCCCTTTGGCGATCATCGGTGTCAGATTGCTTGGCCCACGTTTTGGGGTCAAAACTGTTGTTGGTTTCTTTCTTGCTTCAGGATTTATCGATGGGATGACCATCATATATGGGGATGTGCCGCTGGTTGAGAATGATGCACTGTTGTCATCAATTTTTGGGGGAGTGTTGCTGGGTTTGGGACTCGGACTGATATTCAAGGCGAGGGCAACGTCGGGTGGCAGCAGCATTGTTGCCATGATGATCACCAAATACACCCGCATTCCGCTGGGTCAAAGTCTGATGATCATAGACGCCCTGATCGTAATGCTGGGTTTGCTGTCTTTTGGCGACTGGACAATCCCCCTTTACTCTCTGATTGTGATCTTTATTACCGGCAAAGTGATCGATGTGGTGCTTGAAGGGTTTACCTATGAAAAAACGTTGTTCATTGTAAGTGAAAAATACGATGAGATCGCATCGAAGATCATTTACGACCTCAGACGCGGTGGGACATACATAGAAGGGAAAGGGATGTATAAACAGGATGAAAAAAAGATCATTTTTGTGAATGTTACACGGCGTGAGGTAGCAATTCTGCAGGACTTCATCAATCAGATAGACCCGGATGCCTTTGTTACAGTAATCGAGGCATCTGAGATACTCGGAAAAGGGTTCCGTTCGTTACAGGAAAAGGTGTCTGACTGATCCGAACACAGGTCTTCACATTCAGATTATCTGATCATTGAGCAACCCACCATTATGTATCTTTGTTATTGAGCGGAAGCGTATCATCCTGTAAACCGGAAAAAGCTTTGTTGTGAATTATATTCAATTGTTTCGGGCCAACACCAGGATCCTGGCTTATGGAATGCTGCTTGTTTTTTTCAGCAGTTTTGGCCAAACGTTTATTATATCCTTATATATTCCTTCATTGATCGATCATTTTGGCATCAGCAGCGGATCGTTCAGTCGCCTTTATGCTATAGCCACACTTGCAAGTGCTTCAACTATTATTTTCGTTGGCAAAAAGATCGATTATATCCCGTTGCAGCGATTTAACCTGTTTGTGGTATCCGGTATTATTTTTGCCTGTTTGCTGGCTGCGGCATCCTGGCACCTGGTTGTATTGATCGTGGCAATCTATTGTTTGCGGCTATTTGGGCAGGGGTTGCTTTCACATACCGCGATCACCACAATGTCGCGTTATTTTAAAAAGGCCAGGGGCAAAGCCATAAGCATAGCTTACCTGGGGTTTCCATCAGGAGAAGCCATATTCCCTGTCCTTGTGGCTTCAGGCATTGCCCTCCTGGGATGGCGGGAAACATTGTTAATAAGCGCATTGCTCACAGGGTTGGTATTGCTTCCATTGTCGGGAATTTTTCTTCGTAAATTTTCTGCCGGTGATATCCGGGAAGACAGACAGGGATCAGAATTGAACAAAGACAACAGAGAAAGAGAAAGTCCCAAAACATTACGTGAATGGTCGCAACGAAAAGTTTTGCGCTCAAAATGGTTTTACGTGATCGCTCCCTCTGTTTTCCTGATCGGGTTTCTGCAAACAGCTTTCTTTTTTTTCCAGACATTTATTGCTCAATCCAAAGGCTGGTCAACCGAGTGGATGGCTGGCAGCATCGTCGCGTACGCCCTGACGTCATCGTTGTCTTCGATTGTGACCGGACCGGTGATTGACCGGTTCGGAGCCAGGCGATTATTTCCATTTGTTTTATTGCCACTGGCAGTTGGTGTTTTCGTTTTATCGCTTGGAGATCATTTTTTGCTTGCTCCTTTATTTTGGTTACTTGTTGGGATTACCGGGGGGATGAATGCACCAGTAACATCTGCTCTTTATGCCGAAATATTTGGGATACGAAGTATTGGGACGGTCAGAAGCCTGTTCACATTCGTAATGGTTGTCAGTACCGCACTCGGGCCCGTGGTATACAGTTTTTTTCTTGACATGGGATATGGTTTTGACCAGATCCATTACGGGGTCATCGTGGTCGTTATCATGAACATGTTGTATATTTCTTTCGCCTTAAAGATGCGAATCATGCGTTTGCCTTTGGAGGGATAGTTAGTGTCTCTCTCTAATGTCCGGTTTCTGCGTTATGCTTGTTTTGAAACCGGTCATTGTCAGAAAAGACCGATTACCATCTGGATAACCAGTCCGAGCATAAACAGACCGCCAAACTTCCTGTTGTGCACAAACGCATAGGAAGAAAACCATAATGGCCAGGCATCTTTGGGATAACCGTCCGGACATTCACCGGGAGAGGGTTTTGTATAGATACGCCTGATTTGCCCTATATAAAAAGGGACTGCCAGTAAAACCAGGAGCACTACCCAGTGAAAAAAGCCGGCAACTACAAGGTAACCTGTGACCAGGTATTGCATAGCCAGAAGTGTCAGGGTGACATACCGTGCAGTCAATTCACCGATCAAAACCGGTAATGTCCTCACTTTGCGGGGTTTGTCCCACGGAATTTTATCGATATGCTTGCCAAACAAGACCGCAGTTGGACCCAGGGCATAGGGTAAGCTTGCAACCGCAACATCCCACGACCAATATCCGCTTATTGCCAAAAAACCGCCGCCTATCATCATTGGCCCCCAAACGATAACCACCAGTGGCTCACCCAGACCAATATGTTTCAGTGGCCAGTTATAGGCGAAGAGAAAAACAATTCCCGCCAGGAAAAAATAGAGCAGCAAGGGGTCATTGGACGTATAGACAAGCCATACACCAGTTAGTGCAGCGATCAGTGCTGTGCTGAGTGCCATGAACAATGATTGCTTTTGGGAAATGAACCCTTGTTCAACCGGCTGGGTTCCGTATTGTGTCCGAAATGCATTGTCTTTATCCACACCACGCCGATGGTCGGTAAGGTCATTCAGGATGTTATTTGCTGCATGCGCCAGGACCAGTCCGACAGCCACCATTACAAACCGAAGCCAGTGAAAGTGCCCTTCTGTTTGGGCGAATATGCCGGCAATGATTGCTGCAAACAATGTCATCAGAAGAACTGCTGCCCTGGTAGAGATCAACCAACGGCTAACCGGATCCAACAGGTCCCATTGGGCTTTGTCCTTTACACGGGGAATACCTGCCAGGGCTTTACCCCACATACTGACAGCGGGACGTAACAAAGTATGATTTTTATTCATGACAACAGGTTTTTATCTTTTTTATAAACAACGTAGTGCATGATTTGTTTTGGAAGCATCTCTCAATTGCCTGCTATTGCATGGATTTAATATAGCACCTGGCACGTTTATGCTGTCTTTTTTCATATGTCGCCCAAAGTTGCTGTACTTTTTCATTGTTTTCGAGTTCACGGGTGGTTTCGACATACCTGATCCCTTTTTTCTTGATGGTGCCAAATATTTTTTCGAAAACCAGTGCATAGGCCCCTTTATTCTGATATTCATGTTTTACCCCGACCAGGAGCATATCGACAGTATCGTTATAATGAAGCGCACGAAGGATGTGAATGAATCCAAAAGGGAACATACGCCCACGGGCTTTTTTCAAAGCATGGGACAATGAAGGTAAAACTATCCCAAAAGCAACTACCTCTTCCTCTTTGTTTAGGACAACTGAAACATAATCAGGATGTATCATTTGCATGAACGTTTTTTGAAGGTCCCTGATCTGATGATCTGTCAATGGTGAAAAGGCATACAACCCTTCATAAGAGCGATTGATCAGCTCAAATACCCTGCCTGCATAAACACTGACATCCTGGCGGCTTTTCATGACTGATTGGTGCAGTTCAAAACGTTTTTTTACCAGTTGTGCAATTTTTATCTCTCTTTGATTTGTTTCATCAGGCACTGTGATCCTTTGTTCGATCCAGTCTACATCTTTTTTATAATGATATTTCATGATCATTGGTCCATAATACGGATAATTGTAGTGACCCCAGGCTGTGGGATATTCATTGAAGCCATCAACAAGCACACCCGACTGATCAAATGAGGTAAAACCCAGCGGACCGTGAACATATTGGATATTATTTGCTTTCGCCCAATCCTCAACAAGATTCAGCAGCATGTTCAAAACCCTGTCATTCTCAATAAAATCCAGCCATCCAAAGCGCATATAGTCCGACCCCTTAATTTTATTGTAGCGGTGATTAATGATGGCAGCCACTCGTCCAACGACCCTTTTCCCTTCGCAGACCATCCAATAACGTGCCTGGCAATGCTCAAAAGCGGGGTTCTTTGTTTTGGAGAGCGTTTTGAACTGATTATTGTGCAGAGCGGGGATATAATATTCGCACCCTTTGTATAATTGATCCGGAAAACGAATGAACCGGTACAAATCTCTTTTTGACGCAACTTCAATAACAGATAGCTCCATTGTCAACGTGTATTAACCCTTAATTGATAAATTGATAAATGCTTAAATATAGTTGTATATCAGCCAGCCTCCCAGGAGAATCAGAAGCAGGCACAGCACGTAACGAAACGTATGTTCTTTTCGTTCGGGGCGTATCCCCGTAAGAAAACGTGGTCCGACAAATGCGCCTGCAGCAGCGCCTGATCCCAGCAAGAAGATCAGTTGCAGATCCGGTTCTCCCATCAGTAAGTGTCCGCCAAATCCCGACATGGCATTGATGAAAACGATCAGGACAGAAGTACCAATGACCACTTTAACGGGCAGTTGCAGAATAAACAGTCCGGCCAGCACCGGTGCTGTTCCGCTTGTTCCATATACCCCGGCCACCAGTCCGGAAACCACACCGACAAACAAGATCAACGGCATATTTCGTTTATCCAGGTCGGCAAATGAACCGGGGGGGCTGACCGAAGCGTCATTTTTTTTGCCGGGCAGATAAAGGGTGAATAATCCGAGCAGAACGGCATAGAACCCAAACGTCAGCACCAGTGTATCTGGTTGCAGCATGCCGGAGATCCAGGCTCCGGTAAATGCCCCCACTACCCCTGCTGATCCGAACAAAATCCCGACAGGCAGATTGATGTTGCCCCTTCTGTAGTGTTCGTACGACCCGATCAGTCCGATTGGAATAACAGCAGCCAGAGAGGTAGCTATGGCCACCCTGGGTGATACCTGGAACAGCAGTATCAGAGCAGGGGGGAAAAAAAACGCCCCGTTACCGCCCACCATGGTCGCAAACATTCCGACAACAAAGCCAAAGAGTGGCAACCATAAATAATGGAGTTCGACAGACGCATATGCAGGAAATGGATCCATCTTTTTCTGAGGTTCCCGTTACCACGCCTTTTATACCAGCCAGCATTTCCCCGTGCACAAGACAAAACAACAAACAGTGGGCGTTATAAAAAACGTGTATAATGACCGCAATTGAGCAAAAGCGAAAAAAGACGACTTTTGCCGCCTTTTTTGTGATTCCGCTTGGATTCGAACCAAGGACCCACAGCTTAGAAGGCTGTTGCTCTATCCAGCTGAGCTACGGAACCATATACGAGAAATAATCTGTAGAAAAATACAGTGACAAAGATACGCTTTTGTCATGAAATGGCAAAAACGGAGGCGACAAAACATTAGCTTGTGTTGTTGTTTCATTATCCATTGCCAGAACAACCATTAACAATACAGGATAAAAGTCCTTATTGTTTTGCCTCCAGTATCAGGCTGACCAGGGTACCAAACTCATTCGCAGTAACGTTATTGCCACTGATAAAGGTATTGACACGATGCACGATAATAAGATCTTCATCAGGAATGATCAGCATTTCATGTCCCCCTGCCCCCCTTGCCGAATAAGACCCGCAGGGCAGCTCAGCTCCCGGGTAATGCGAATATTTATTGAAGTCACGGGCCACCCACCACATATATCCATAGCCATCTACACCATACAGGGTAGCATCTGAATGATATCTTGTGCTTTCATATACCCATTCTTCAGGGATTACCTGCTTGTCTTCCCATCGTCCGTTTCGAAGCATCAACAGTCCAAACCTTGCCAGGTCCCTGGCATCAATAAGAAAAGGGTATGCATTGTGAATCGATTCTTCACCACCAACGTACCAACCGTCATCTGATGAAAATTGCTCCATCCCAATGGGTGTTGCAATATCTTCTTCGAGAGCCTCAAAAATACCCTTCCCGGTAAGATCCATAAAGATCGTACCCAGCGCATTAAAATCCCAGTTGTTGTAATACCAGTGGGTCCCCGGCCGCACCACCAGTCCGGAGGGCTTCAGATCTTTCATGGTTTGCGATTCATATAAGGCATCATGATAAATACCTGACCGTGATTTCAGGAGGTCACGAATGGTTGCAGTTCGTTCAAGGGGTGTAAGCGATTGCACATCATCGATGCCAAGATCTCCCATTGTACGGTCAGGTTCAATGGTCCCATCCGCCACATAATTGCCAAATAGCGCACTTAGAAAGCTCTTTCTGATAGAGTGTGTCATATATTTGGTATCGACAGAACCCCATTCATCAACGATTATCCCCTTGGAAACTATAACCACTGCGGCGGTATTGATCGTATTGGCGTAGCCCTGGGCCCTTTGCAGCCGGACTGAACAGAAACCCAGGTCTTCCGGATCAGTTGCCTTGTCCCATTGTTCGCCCGGGTATCTTTCTATTGTAGCACAGCCTGCAAATACAACGGCCAAAAAGGTCACCAGGCCCAGTCTGGCAATACACCGGGCAGCGTTTTTCCTGTAATATTCCATTTTTTTGAATGATTTAAGTTTAGACGGTCTTGATTGTAATTGAGGACTTATATGGCATTCGGGATAAGCGACGTTCAGCAATGGCATATTACAGCTCCCCCTCACCTGTCTGGTAGATCATTTCTTCATCACCAATATAGGGCCTGTCCCATATATGTCCGATATCTCTCTCCATATCAAGCGGATACAGGTATTGTCCGCCATTCACATAGTTGATCTTCGTCACATCTGCCGGACCCCATCCCGGAACCTCAATCTTCACAATGGTGCCAGGGTATTCATCTCCTGCAATTCCTGTTTCATAGTATCCCCGGAAGAAATGGACCCTGGTTTTGTGCACAACGATATCGAGCGTACCAAAATCGATGCCAACACGTGCATGCCAATGCGGATTGGTAATTTGCATCAGCGCTGGTGTTACCACAATTCGGTTGTTATTGCCAAACAACAGCACGATATACTGTTCATCAATCAATTCAACAATGGCATCCTCCAGCACTACAGGATCTCCGGCGAACATATCAGTGGTGCCTCCCACCGAAACCGGACCCGTATGGTCACCTGCCGGTAGTTGGCGTTTATGCAGCTCATCAAAAAGTTGTTTATCGGTGAGCGTACCGATGGCAAAGTTGGAGGCACCCTGTGCGATCAATTCGTTGGTGATCCACGTGGCGCCACCGGTACGGTCGCAGCCATCGGCAATTACCACAGGGGTTTCATCGTTGGCAACCGCATCCATGGCGCGGGCCACCCCTTCCCTGACAGGATAAATATCTTTAAAAACAAAGGCCTCGCGGTGATCCCAAAAAAACTGATTCATATCATCAGCGATATGATCTGCAAGTTCCGGGTTCCCATTTGTTACCACGAATATTGAGGCGCCGTTATTGGGCACATCAGCATATGCAAAGCCGAAGTTGACAGAGACATATACATCTTTTTCACGGTTTTCCCACCGCCTGGCCCTTTCCATGATTTCCCGGGCAGGATACCTGACAGTGCCCTGGAAAAAGCTCGGGGTTATTACACCCGGTTTGCGCGTGGCCACAACCGGATCATAGCTCCCCTGCAGCACCCTGATCATCACATCGGCTGCTCGTTGTCCCATAAGGGCTGCATCGTAATGGGGGAAACGTTTTACGGCAAATACAGCATCGGCAGCGTCATCTGCCACCAGCTCCGCATCCACACAGGCATGCAGGTCGAGTGAAACAGTAATCACAACATCAGCTCCCAGTATACGACGAACCATACGCACCAGTTCTGCCTCCGGACGGGCAATCCCTGCCACTGCCATTGAACCGTGCAAAGCCAGATGAATGCCATCAAAAGGACCTTTGTTTTCAAGGTCTTGTTTCATCAGCCCGGTATAAAAATTCCACACTTCCATGGAGTTCCAGCTCCGCGATGTCCCCCCCCGCGGCATTCCGGCAGGTGAAGTAATGCCTGTCAGTTCCACTCCACCGTAAGCAGTCATCCGGTCTTCGAAACCATCTATATATCCATATCCGCTTCCACCACCCAGTATCTTGTCGGTTGGCGGTCCGGTTGCAAGCCAGTCTTCCAGTTCTGCCGTCTCCGGACAGAAAGTGCAGGTTTCGTGAATAAAACTGAACACGGCAATCCGGAATGTTTCCTGGCGAAGTGGCACCAGTCGCTCCGAAACAGGCTGACCTGAGGCCCCACAGACAAAAAACAAACAATAGAAAAACAGAAATGGATAAGGAAAAACAAGTGATTTCATGGTTTGATCAGTTTTGTGAACCAAGGGGTTTACTCTTGTAAAAACCTGTTTTCAAAACAAGCATAACGCAGAAACCGGACATTTGAGACAGACACAAATTACTCCCCGGCAGACAAATATACATGATTTTTTTTCATGCGAAATTACACACAGACGCATGAAAAAAATTTGCATCTTTGAAAAAACAAATGACACATGAACCGTTTGAGCCTGATTGCCCTGTTTTTGATCGTTCTGGTCAGCTCCCCCGCATATGCGGGCGATATTTCCGGCCGTATTGACAGCTTGCTGGACCTGTACCATACCCACAACAATTTTAACGGCAGTGTGCTGCTTGCAAAGAATGGTGAAATACTGTATGCCAAAGGCGTTGGTTACGCCAACATGGAACACCGTATTCCAAACACACCTCAGACGGTATTCCGCATTGCTTCCAATTCCAAGCAATTCACTGCCATGCTTGTTCTTCAGAAGGTGGCAGAAGGGAAAATGTCGCCCGATTCGGTTATCAGAACCTACATCCCGGATTACCCTGCCCCCCAGGGCGACATGATCACCATCCATCATTTGCTGTCGCACACTTCAGGCATGCCACATTATGCTGGTATTCCTGATTTTTTCCGATTGTATGGCCGTCAGCAGTTCCACCACAGAGAATTTGTAGCGCTCTTCTGGGATCTGGAACTACTGTTCGATCCCGGTGAGGATTTCAGTTACAGCAGCTTCGGGTATTACCTGCTCGGATATATCCTTGAAGAGGTATCCGGTAAAAGTTTTCCCGCACTCCTGCGCGAACGTATCCTTGATCCCCTGGCCATGAAGCATACCGGTGTGGAAGACCACCGCAGGTTATTGGACAACCGTGCAAGCGGGTACAATTTTTTGCTTGACGGCTTTGAACGGGCCCCGTTTCGGGATTTGTCGACCGCACTGGCTACCGGCGATATGTATAGCAGTCCGCTTGACATGCTGCGGTGGGATTCAGCCTTGCGTAAACATCGCTTGCTTGGGAAAGATCTGCAGGATCTCATGTTCACCCCGGTGCATGACGACTACGGATACGGCTGGCGCATGGGATATGTGCAGCTCAGCAACAACGACAGTGTATATTACCAGCAGCATACCGGTGGGACAAACGGATTTACCACGATCGGGACCCGGCTCCCGGATGAAGGGTATTACCTTTTGGTTTTCTGCAATACCCGTCCGGGAGAGATCCGCGCGATTGAAAACAACATCATCCGCATCATATATGACCAGGAAGTATCATTCAAACCATCGCTGCGTATTGCCGCCGCCCGGGTGTTGAAAGACAAAGGGGTGGAAGCCTCCCTTGCTTTTATCCGGGAAATGATCACTGATAAAGAAAACGACAATGATGCAGGTTTCAGTGATATTTCCGGCATAGCCACGGACCTGATGTCGTTAAACCGCAACGACGAGGCCATCGCTTTTCTTGAACTGGGTACGGCGTTATTCCCTGGCTCAGCCCATGCGGAAATGCTTCTCGGCGATGCATATATCGCTGCCGGATATACGGAGAAAGGGATCAAAGCGTATGCCAGGGCGTTGCTGATCGACCCGGTCCACCAAAACGTCCGCCGCCGGATGAAGGAGTTGTTCTGAGTAATTTCCGCATTTTTTATACAAACCGAATTTTTTTTAAAAAAACCAACCTGCTCCGTTGTTTCATATTCTTATTTGTCGTAAATTGCTGTCTGCCTATTTACCTGTAGCTTTGGCAAATGGCATCTGATATTTCATTGCATTTATCCACTAAAAACCAAAGAAGATGAAACAGATCTACACTACCCTGATTGCGGTCCTCTGTATTGTTGCAGTGACCAGTGCACAAACACGAAATGACCGCAGTGAACGGCTCAACAGGCATTTCCCGGATGTTTCAGTCGCAGAACGACCTGTTGACAACCTGAACAGTCTTATACAGCATTTGCAAACGGCAGACTGTGATCAAAGCGATGCTGTTATGAAACTCAGCAGCTTGCTGGATAATGCCATTCAGCAAGACAAGTCTTATAAACAAGCTTATGTGCGTGACTCAACCTACTATTTTGAATGGGATGAAGCCCTCAACGACTGGATATATTCCATGAAGATGGTATACACCTATGATGCAGGTGGAAACAGAACCTCGTGGGTATCTTCCATGTGGAATGAAGTTGATGAGAAATGGGACAATTCTACAAGATTTGTTAACGTATTTGATGACAATGGCAATATTATACAGGACAGGATCTATTTTTGGGATGATGGACTGAATGACTGGGATGCCTTTAGCATATACACATATACGTATGATGACGACGGGAACCAGATCAGGATAGTGTCAGAAATGCAGGACTGGTTTACCAGTGTGATGACATATTACTACCAGACTGATTATTATTATGATGCATCAGGAAATGAAACAGAAAATATAAGATACAGCTGGGACAAAGATGCC
>PWKN01000244.1 GCA_003559735.1 Bacteroidales bacterium
CCCCAGGCTGAAACTGGGGGGAGTTGGTCCACAAGGTGATCCAGAAAGTGAACATGCTGTGGAACATTTGTGGCGGCGCTGCCACTGAAGACCGCTAAGGGCAGCTCCGATCTGACCGTACTGCCCGTCTGGTCGGCATTGTATTCGTTCGATGCCCTGCCCCGCACCATATAGGTCTCCCCTTTGTTGAGCACAATGTCGAACGGTACGCCGGCAGACTGTCCATCATAGGTCTGGTCGGCCGGCACGATGGTCACCCTGTTGTTGTCGTACGGACTCACAATGGCGTACTGGGGGAGGTGCATTGTTCGTATAAGGCTCGGATCCAGGTTTCCGGGGGCAGGATAACTAACCACCTGGTAATGCCGGCCGAGGGTGCTCACAGGCAGGGCAAGGAACGCATCTGTCGTAGTCCTGCCAGGACCGCCCATGTTGAGGCCATATACGGCAACGGGCTTGTCAGATTGAACCTGTACCCCCAGGGTCCCGGTAATGCCGGATTCAATGATCTGCGCTTCCCGTGGCAGGGCAACACGCAGGAAACCACCTGCCGGGATCACCCCTTCAGTCTCAAATGCCAGTCCGCCAATGGATGTTTTAACCACCGTACCCGCCTCACCGGCTATAAAGAGGGACAAATCGGCATCACGAACAAAGTTCTGCATAAACACCACCCAGAAATAAGTTCCCATGGTTGCCGGTGGTGGGATTGCCAGTGGGTCTTGTTTTATCTGACTGCCGGGATGCGGATTGTTGTTCTCCTTATGGGGATTGTTGTTCTCCTTGGGGGCAAGGTTGCTTTCGCCCGGGGTAATGGGGTGGGTGGTTTTGTCTGCCGGACTGGCGGAGGTCAGCAGCGTATTGTTGTCGCCGTTGTGTTGAAGGGCATGCGTGTGTTCAATCCCAACCATAAAATACAGCATGCAGAAAATGATGACAATATGCCGGGTCATGGTTGCAAAGATAATTGCTCTTTTTCTTTTTTTTTGGTGCCAGCATCAAAAAAACAACACCAACAGCACCTTCAAACGTCCTGTTTACAGGATGTTTCGCTAAAACAGGGAAACACTCATATGGATGTTTCCATGTAATCCGGATGACAGAATGCTGGTTACAGCTTTTCCTGCCAGGCAGGTGTTGTGAAACACAGGAATAGTAACGCAGGTTATGACGGTTTGTTTACCTGCCGGCAGCGATTTATGAAGACCTGCCGTTAACAAACAGGCTTTATTTGTCTCTGCTGCTGCGACCGGATTGGAAATGGATCGGCGGACCAACAATTGGTGCCAGGAGCAGAAGCAAGATGATGACCTTGTTTTTATTTCGTTTATTGATGTCGTTTGCGTCCCGGACCAGCAGGATCAGGACAAGCAGACCGGTGAAAGAAAATCCGGTCACCCCTGCCTGTTTTCCAGAATCCCCGAGGTTTTTTTTGACAATCCGGATAAGAAATAAATCAAAACAAAAAACAAGACAAACGATTCGGTGTTTGCTAATGAACCCATATTAATATTGCCCATAGTAAGGGCATCTCCTCTTGCCAGGCAAAAAACAATACCTGTCAGACTACCTAAATAGTAATGGATGAATGTCACCAGCGTGAATAGTTTAAGAACCCCGGAGATGTATTTAAGGTTTAAATAAAATATGCCAATCATACCTAAGGAAGATAAAACCAGATGCCAAACCAGATCTTTTCCTGCATCAAATTTAAAAACAAACAAAACGGAAGAAAGTATGTATAACAATGTTAATGTCATTAAAATATATCTAAACACATGTTTTTTCATCTTTTGTGGCTTTAATTATATTAATAAAAATATGAAACCAACAAAAATGCACATATAAACCAGCAGGGATTATGATATGCATTTTTGTTGTTGTTAAAACAGTTTCGGCAAATATTACCTTCCTCTGTTATAGTAGTTCGCATTTGAGAAGCAATCTCCACTGGTTATGAAATTGTTGAATACTCGTGCCAGGTAACCGGCACCTCTTGCTATAGCTTCAGTTAGTTCGTTTCCACCAGAAACAGATTGAGACTCGTGTGGTGACAAGGGTTTTAAGCTTTCACCCGAATACTGATTAAAGTTTGTTTTCATAATGCAAAAGAATTGAGTTTGTAAATCAAGTTTTATTAAGAACCTGTATCACCAGCAGCTTTCCATCCTTCCACAAATGCATCTAAATGTGCCTGCGGATTTGTAAGCATTTGGTATGCAACATAACTTGCTGCCAGCTTGAACGCAATTATAATGCCTCCATTTATACTGTTTAATTCATTGTTGCAAATATTTTGCAACCCCATTTCCTCCATTTGAGATTTGGTCATAATGCTTCATGTTTAATGTTAAACAAAACATTTCACCCTTTCTTTACCCTGCCAGGCTTTTCAGCAGCTTGTAAGCTTACAGGATATAAAATTATACTAGCTTTGTCCGGAAAACAAGTACGCTGCTGAAACTGCTTGCGCCTCCATGATTTTTTTCTGCTTCCGGTATTTCTAGTGGCTTGATGGAAAAAGACACGGAAACATCAAAGGGATGCTCATAATAAAATGTATTGGCAGCCTTGCTATAGGCAATGGGTGCACCATAGGATTTTAACTCATCCAGCATTTCGTAAAGCCTGGTGCGGCTAACTCCGATAATACCGGCAAATTCACCTGGTGAACCGGTTGAACGCTTTTGCATCAAGTGGTTCATCCGGTTTAACCGGTCTATGTAGCATAAAAACTTCATAACTTCATGGTTTTGGCTTCTGTTTATACAGGGGTTAAATTATTCACAAACATATCTCTGAATTTACCCCGTGCCTCAGTTAAATCATTGACAGAACCCTCCTGTACCACTTTGCCTTCATCCAGCACAACTACCTTGCCGGCATGCCTTATTGTAGCAAGGCGGTGCGTGATGATTATTATGGTTTTACCCATATCTCGCAACAGAGCTATGGTTTTTTGCAAAAATCTTTCAGCAACACGGTCAAGAGAGGAAGTAGCTTCATCCAGGATCAATATTTCCGGGTCCCTGTATAATGCCCTCGCTATGGCAATTCTTTGCTTTTGACCTCCTGACAATGTGGTTCCATTCTCGCCAAGACAGGTTTGAATGCCATTGGGTAACTGCTCGATAAATGGAGTGATACCCAATTGATCGCAAATATTCATGATGCGTTCCATATCAGGAAAAAATTCTCCAACAGCAATATTGTCGACAACATTACCGGAAAAAAGATCTATTTGTTGAGGAACTATGGCAATTTGCCTTCGTATGGATTCCTTTGTAAACATATTCATATTAATCTTCCCCAAATGAATGCTTCCGGACTGCAAAGGATAAATGTTCTGCAAAACCGAGGCAAGGGTGGTTTTGCCACATCCGCTCTCTCCTACGACAGCAGTAACCGACCTGGCACGGATGGTTAAATTCAGAGCGTCAAAAACCTGAACTCTTGTGCCATACCTGAAATGTACATTTTTCAATATTATGTCATCAACATGAATGGGTTTAAGTTCAATTTTACCTGAAGCATCCTCTTGTTCCAAATCAAATATCTCAAAAAGCCTGTCGGAGGCAATCATTGCATCCTGCAGGGACTGGTTAAAATATATTATTTCAGATACAGGTCCGGTAAAATATCCCAAAACGGCATAAAAAGCCAGCAGTTCTCCCGGACTTATTTGGTTTTGCAATGCTAAGGCAGCTCCAACCCAAAGGAGAATCACAGAAAAACCTTGTGTAATAAAGGATGTTGAATTATTTGAAAAGACATTGTTCATCCCTGATTTATATATTTCTCCCAACATTGATGTAAAACGTGTCTCTGTTTTTAAATTGGAAAACCACTCAAGGCCAAAACGCTTAATCGTAGCGGCTGATTTTAAAGATTCTACCAGCTGGGACTCCAGATCGGCTGCCCGCTCCATTACTTTTCTCTGTACCCTCTTGTTTAACCAGTTGGAGATACCATAAATAAGTGCATAAAGCGGAACGACAACCAGCATAACCATTGCAAGCTTCCAGTAATAGGTAAACATAAGGGCAAATGAAAAAAGTACGATCAGGATATTTACTACAAGGTTTATGGCAATATCATTGATAAATATCCTTACTTTAACTGCATCGTTCAGGCGGGAAATTATTTCACCAACCCTCATTGTATCAAAAAAAGACTGTGGCAACTTTAATATATGTTTATAATACCCCAATATGAGTGTTGCATCTATCTTTTGACCTGTTTTCAGCACAAATTGCATTTTAAAGACGTTCAGCAAAAGTCTGGAAACAATTACGATAATCATGATAATACCCAGCAAGTTAAGCAGACTGGCATTCCCTGCCGGCAATACATTATCCACAATCTTTCTTACGAATACTGCTGAACTCAATCCCAAAACAGCAAACAGTGCAGAACCCAATAATGCCTGTGCAATAATCCCTTTGTGGGGTGAAAGTAAAGACCAGAACTTTTTACCTGCAGTTACCGTTTGGTTGGATTGCACAAAATCATTGCCCGGAAAAAGTAAAATCAAAACCCCGGTCCATTCATTTTTAAAAACAGCATGAGGTTTTTTATGAAGTTGTCCTTGAGCAGGATCCATTACTTCCACATATTTAGAGGTTACCCTTGATATCACTACATAATGGTGCAGATGCTCTTTTACCACCACATGCGCAATTGCCGGTAAAGGTATTTTGTATAAACTATCCCATTCCCCCTTCACTCCTTTAGCTGTAAAACCCATTTTGTGTGCAGCTTCAACCATACCAAGCACATTGGTCCCTTTTTTGTCAGTACCTGCCATTTGTCTGATCCTGGCAACCGGCAGTTTCATATTGTAATACCTGGCAACAGAAGCCAGGCAGGCCGCTCCACAGTCCGTTATATCTCTTTGTTTTATCTTTCCTATCATTAAAAAAGGGTTTGGTTTATGTTTTACGGGTTGGCGGGATTCAACCAATTGTCTGCCCGCTTTACCAACAAATCGAATAAACTTACGCGACCTTGTACAAACCGGCATCTGACAGTCATTCCTTTTTTTAGTTTCCCGACAGCACCATTTCTGTGCACCAGAGAATCACTAAAAAGGTCACACCTAACCCGGTAATAAGGTTTGTTGGTTATGGGATCAATGATAACATCATCTGAAATATCATATATGACAGCATCCAGCATTCCCCATTGGTTGTAATTATAAGCATCAACTTGTATCCTTACTTTTTGCATTTCATGCAGATAACCCGCATTGATTGGATTTACCAAAGCAGTCACAATTAAGTGGCCGGCCGGTGACAATTCAGCAATTTTTTGGTTTAAGGAAAGATAACGACCTGCTTTAACGTCCGCGCTGCTTATAATGGAACCATCCAGGGGAGCTATGAGATAACGTTTTTTGACCTCTTGTTCTAAATTACATATTTCTGCCTCAATTATGGCTTGTTGCGCTAATCTGTCATTTAAATCATTTTGCCATACATTTACCTGATGAAGTAACAGATGGTTAAGGATGGCCAATTCTTGTTCCAGTGCAAATAATGAAGCTTCATATTCCTTTTCCGAAACAACTTCCCTGTGAAAAAGATATTCCATCCTTCCGTGGTTGGATATCCTGTTGTTTACATTATTATGCTGATTTAAATATTTTCTTCTAAAGCTACTAAATGCAGTAATATATCCTGAGCTTTCCAACGAAACATCATTATTTGCCAAACGTGTACTGTCTAGCGTTACCAGTATATATAAATCTTTTATGGATTGATTGTTCTCATTTTTTCGTAAGAAAAGAGCAGTTAATTGTGAAACAGGTGCCTGAGAATCAATTATTAATAAAGTATCGCCTGCTTGCACCTTTTTGTTTGACTGTATCGTCGAATAAACCACAAACCCCTCTGAAGGTGAATGAAGCATCTGACGCTCAATACGGGTATCTATTGAACCAGATTCCGATACTGTAACATCAACATATATCAAAGGCAATGAAGCCATAATAAAAACAATTACGAACGCAAAAGTCAGATAGATTGCCTGACTTTTGTGTGATATTTTAAACAAATAATAATCAATAGTATGTGGAACAATGAAAGAAGGAATATAATTCATGGCAGTCTAATACGGTTAAAATTTTGCAGCTTTTTATTGTTTTCCAAAGCGCCCATCTTCAAAGTCCGGTTTTAAATCTTAACAGACACTTCAGTGCTTTTCAGTGTTTTTCAGACATTATATGCTTTCTATGGCGGCGGCGTTCGACGCCTTGCATCTGGCCTGAATGATACGTATGAACAATACAGGTTAACGGCAGCAATGGGGTACGATATGGTACCCGCGTGCACATTCGAACCACATATATGCACTCAAAAATAAGACAAAAAAATATAAAATAACAACATAAAGATATTTAATATCGCCAAAGGCAAGCAGTTGTTTTTGTGTGGCAGTGGTCTGAATCAGGTTGTCGCTGGGAGGCAAAAAGCGTTCACATTCGCATATGGGTGTCCGCTTGTGAACACTTTTAGGGTCTCATTAGCTTTGTATATAGGCCTATAACAAACTTATATACAATACGATATAGTCTTTGGCACGGATATGGATCAAATACCAGTGAACACAAACAAGAAAACCAAAAAGTATTCACCATATAAATTACAGAGTCATGAAAACGAAATTGATGATCAC
>PWKN01000025.1 GCA_003559735.1 Bacteroidales bacterium
CATTGACCAACTTGTGTCACAATCCACCATTTTCAACAGTGCCTATTGCTCAAACCCCGTTTGTGGTGCATCACGGGCATCCATGTTTACCGGATTGCATGCCACACCCGAACGATTTACAAACTTTCGCTCCAAGGCCGATGAAGATGTTCCGGGAATTCCAACCATTCCGGAAATATTGAAAAACAATGGTTATACAACCATTTCTTTAGGAAAGATATTCCACAATCAGGATGACCATATTGATGCCGCCTGGAGTCAGCCTCCGCAAAGAAACTTCATTCCCCATAATGCCATGCTCAATCCGGACTCAGAGAACTGGATAGGTGGAACAAGAAACCGGGGGCCATTCTATGAAATAGCGGATGTGTCGGATTGGGACTACCTGGATGGAATGGTTACACAAAAAGCCATGGAAGAACTTGGACGGCTCAAAGATGCTGACAATCCTTTTTTTCTGGCGGTAGGTTTTATGCGCCCACACCTTCCTTTTTATGCGCCAAGAAAGTATTGGGAAATGTATGACAGAGATGAAATTCCCCTGGCTCCTTTCAGGGAAAAACCGGAAGGCGCTCCTGATAACCTGGCAGGAAGCCCTGAAATACTGTTTTATGGGCAGAAAGGGTTGGATTATAATTCAGATGAATATCACAGGATTGCCAAACACGGATACCTGGCCTGTGTCAGCTATGTGGATGCGTTGATTGGTTATCTTCTCGAAGATCTTGAGAAAAATGGGTTGGCCGATAACACCATAATTATTCTGGTGGGAGATCACGGGTTTCATCTGGGTGAGCATAATTTCTGGGGGAAACACAATTTACTTCATCAATCATTACATACACCCCTGATCGTAGCACGTCCCGGGCAGCACCATACTCAGGTCAATACACCTGTTTCGTTGGTTGATCTGGCTCCTACCCTACTCGATCTGGCAAACATCGAAAAACCTGGTTACCTTCATGGCCAATCACTCATAAATGCATTGGATGGAAAAACAGATGAGCTGGGTGGCATTATCTACAGCCGCTTTAACGAAGGTGATGCAGTATTGGATGAAAACTGGATTTACATAGAGTACAATAAAGAGATGTGGAATGACGAAATGGATGAAGGTATATTGGTTGAAGATTGGATTCACATTGAGTACGATAACGGCAATCCCTTGCTCATCGACAGGCAAAACGATCCTCTCGAAAAGCGCAATGCAGTGAATGATCCTGAAAATTCATACGTTGTAAAATACTTAAAGACCCGTTTACAGAATTTTCGTAAGGAAGCTCAGATAATAGAATAGTAAAATTTACCTTCGATACCTGCTTTCTAACTTAAAGATACTATCTGTTGAAAAACTTAATTGATCTTTAGTTCCCACCATTTACAAAAAATCTTCCCGAATCGGGGTAAAGCAATCAATGAGTCTTACTACCGGGGTTAAGCGCTGAATGGTGTGGGGTATGCCGGATGGAATGGCAAATTTATCGCCGGCCTTGATGTGTAGTTTCTCATTGTCGCCAACGAAAAGATATACCTCCCCCTCTATTACATAACAAACCTGCTCATGGGGGTGCGAATGAAACGGATCAGGTTGGGAAGTGGGCCCATCACGGAATTCGATATTCACCAGCATCAGGTTATCGGTTTTTACCAATCTGCGTTCAACTCCTTCAGCCACTGTAAAAACAGGCAATTCATCGTATTTAAACGCGTACTTTTCCATGTATTTATAGTATTTATTGTGTTGTATTTAGTTCATTTCAAGATATATAATTTCAACGTTTCGCGCCTGGCATAAAAATGCCCAACAAATCATCACAACCTCCTGTCCATCTGTCACTCCTCCACCTTATAAACCCTAAGCATAGTTGGCTGTGGCCAGGGTTCAGGTACTGGTCGGTCGCGGTTGGCGCCCCCGTGTTCCCAGCGCAGGTAATAAGATACGCCATCCTCATCCTCAGGGCCTCCTGAATCGGAAATCAGCTCTACCAGCATGGGGCCACCCAATCGGCGCAGGTCTGGGATGGGTTCGACCTGAAAATCCGATTCCGGGATAAGCAGAGGTTGTTGCCATAAGACAGGCTTCAGACTCTCCTGCCCTAATGGCTGCAACGACTCTTCATCAAAGATCACAATGGTCTCTTCAATTTCACGGTTCCAGACCCTTTGGGAAAGCTTGCCATTTCCTGTAGATACAACAGGGCCTAATCGAATAGTGCCTGCGATGTTGAGCGCCCCGGTACCAAAATAAGATTCACCCCATACAAAATCCCACTCTGTAGCTGGTACGACCCTCCATTTATCGTCTTCAAATCGTGCATTGTAAATCTGACTGATACCTGAATCATCAAACCTGTGATAGCTGGCCACCGACCGCTTTCGGGAATCCCAGCTTAAGGCCTGAAGAGGATTGCTCAGCCCGCCACCGGGAGGTGCAGCATCAACCAGCAATTCTGTGTTATCGATGGTAAAGGGAGGTGAAACCGGAACTCCTGCTGCAGATTCCCATTGGGTCAGATCTTCACCAATGGTTCGGGCATAAGACAATGAATGGTTGCTGGCATGATCAGGGGTATCCCGCCACATCCAGAGCAGATGAAACCGACCGTCGGGGCCATAGATAGGAAAACCACCACCATAAGCGTAGGCACTCATCTCACCACGGCCATCGAGCAAAGGGCTCTCGAGAATACGGCCCCAGGTTCTTTGCCCATCGTCATAGCGATAGAAATGCTGGTCACCCCGCCCGCTTCCACCATCGCGAAAGGTGAAATAGAGCGTTTCGTCAACATAAATAAACGTTGGATAATCGGTACGTTCATCATCATCAACAAAGTAAAGCTGCTCAAACTCATCAATGGAATGGGGAGTCAAAGACCTATAGTAAATCGGGCGGGGCGGCATAGGTGGCTCCTGAAGCAGCCGGCGCCGATAGCAGGTAACATGAATGTATCCATGCCTGTCAATGGCGATGGATAATCTGGCATGGCCTCCGGTTTGCCAGTTCATCTGAACGGGAAACTGATGAAATTTCCACTGTCTTGAGCCCAGCTCGCGTTGTGCAATGGTCAGAAACCGGTCATCATCATAATAGGCCACATATTGCAAGTCATCGCGGGTGAGGAGTTGTGGTTCGCCAACCCTGTGCACCGACCATACAGGTGCAACGTCAATCTGATCAATTACCTCAGCGGTGACTTTTTCTGAACCAGGAGTTGAAGAACAACCGGGAAAAAGTAACAAAGCCAGGATAACAAGGAACCAATAATTATTAAGTAGTTTTTGGTGCATTGTAAAAGTCATATTGATGTTCATATTAAGGTCTAGGCTGAGGGCTTTGCCCGAAATCCCGTGACCAGATGGATCTGGGATCAAGGCTGAGATTGCGCAGCTCTCCTGTAATTGTATATCATTTGTTCCAGTTCAGGGAGATATTCTGCCACGGAGGGATCGCTGATTATATTGGCATCTTCGCGGTTGTTTTGCCGGTGATCATAAAGTTCACGATCCAGAAGAGAGTCGCTGGCCACATCAAACCACTCGTTGTAACGAAACTCATCTGTTCTCACAGAATACCCAAGGATCACCTTCTCTTCGTCAGTCCGAACTCCTTCGTATGAGGTCCAGATACTGTATGCAGCATCCCTTACCGAATTTTCAGGATCTTTTAAAACAGGTACAAGGCTTACTCCCTGCAGGTGAGTAGGCGGTTCGAGTCCGGCCAGTTCTGCCAGGGTGGGGTAGATATCTGTATATTCGGCAAAGGAGCGGGTGGTCTGGTTTTGTTTAATACCGGGACCTGCAAATATCAGAGGTACCCGTGTATCGAGCTCAAAGTTGGTATGCTTAACCCACATGCCATGCTCGCCCAGTTTATAACCATGATCGCCCATTAGAATTACAATGGTATTATCTTTTAGTCCGTTCTTCTCCAATGCAGCCATAATAATACCTATCTGAGCATCTATATAAGATATACAGGCATAATAACCATGGATCAGCATTCGCGCCATGTCATCGGGAATTGGATCGTTACCTCTTGGGATATTGGTATAGTTCCTCAGTTCTCCAAAATTATGGAGACCATACAAGGATCCATTCTCAGGATAGTCGGGCTGATCGGTGAGCCTGACGGACTCGTGATCGTACATATCCCAGTATTTGCGTGGTGCATTAAAAGGCAGGTGAGGCTTATGAAACCCCACAGCCAGGAAAAACGGATCATCAGATTCTTTGAGTTTTTCCAGTTGTTCCAACGCCCACAGGGCATAAAAACCATCGCGATACTCATGATCCTCCACATCAGCAATTTCCCATGCCGGGCCACGGCCCGTTTCATCCATTTGTGCAATGGCTTCAGGGGTTATATAGCCCCTGCCGGACAGTTGTTCACTGGCATCAGCAGGCAGCCAGCCCTCTCCTAACTGTTCCAGATGATCTTCTCTATAATGGTAAATTTTGCCCTTTCCTGAAATAGTATAGCCATTGTTCTCAAAGAAACGATTCAATGTCTCAACACCGGGCATGAGTTCCTCTACCGAAAGACAGCTATAGATCCTGTGCTCATTGGGATTATAACCTGTAAGAGAACTTGCCCTTGAAGCCATACAAATGGCCTGTTGCACATAGGCCCTCTGAAATAAAACACCGGCCCTGGCCAGCTTATCAATATTGGGGGAAATAATCTGGTCACTCCCATAACAATTAAGCTCGGGACGCAGATCGTCAACCATAATAAACAGAATATTTGGCTTAGGGGCTTCTTCTTTGGCAATATTATCGCAAGAAGTGAAACCCGCTGAGAGTGTAACAGGGATAATTCCTGTTAACAGGATGGTTTTCGTATTCATGGTTTTTTACTAAGTTTTCAATGAATTATATTATTTTTTGAAGTTACATATCAGATTTCTCGATCAGCAAAGGAAAACCAAACTCCACTTCCATTTTTTCAGGGAGTTGATACACATTCCCATGTATATCGCAAAAATAGAGTCTTGATTTCGATTTTTCCCTGCCATGGCCGTCAGCCCAAAATGCATAGAAACCGTGATGTACATTTACCGGACGGCGCATATACGAATGGTTAAATTCGCTGTTTTGGGTGATCTGCTGCTTCCTTTTCCATGTTTTTCCTTTGTTTCGAGATTCCCACATCACTACTTCGCCCCCGGTATTGTAGGCCTGTGGCCCTACCGTTGTGGGGGCAACGATTCTCCAGCGGTTTCCGTGGGTATAAACTGAACCGGCATCGTAGTTATTGTCGGAAGTGGTAACCGGATTGATCCTCCACTTTTTCCCTGTCCAGTAAGCGGTGTACCATTGTCTTGGGCCATTTTCAGGACCTGGATCGGGCCCCTTACTCGTTAGGTAAAGAATTAGTGGATTACCTTTTTCATCGAAATTCAGATCGATGATATATACATTCAACCCTTCAGATGCGTAGTCATGAACAAGGGCATCGGTGGTAATGGAAGTAAGCGGAAGGTCAACAGATTTCCCATCGGCGGTTTCCCATGTTTGTCCAAAATCATCGGTAACCAGGCAGTAGAGGTTGGTTCGGAAATCCAGTCCGGCACGGCCTTCGCGATTGGGATGGTGATTGAAGGATGTTGCTACCCGGGCGCCTTGCTGCCCACTGCTCTGGTAGTGACCCTGCTCAATGGTTGCCAGGTAGTTCCACTCCGACCATTGAATGCCGTCGGGACTGGTCATCCATGCTATGTCACGGCAATTTACCATGCGCCCTGTGAGTTCACGTCTTTGATAAAAAGTGAAGAGCCCCAGAAAGCCATGGTCATTGTCATAATAGATCTGAAGGTAGGAGAAATTATCCATGGGTACAACTTCCCCATTCTCAATCTTGGTGGCGGGAATGCGTTCAAACTCCTTAATGTTATAAGGCTCAGCACTGCGATGAATAAACGCAGGTCTTTGCACGCCATGTGCCGTGGAGAAAAGCCAGATATAACCCTCCTTATCCACCTGCATTACCGGATTGTCATGGGCATTATCAGTGGCTTTGTCCACCACAATGGTGGGACGGGCTACCCTACCGGTGGTGTGATCGAAGTATGAAACCTGATGATAGAGGGTGCTGTTTGATTCATCGGTTCCCCCATAGCAAAAGAAAGTTTTGTTTACCTCAGCAACATACACCGAAAACGGGTAATGATTGGCCGGATAGGTACCCAAACCCCCGCCGTACTTCAGTTTATAATCACTATCGGGAGCGCTGATCATATACCATATTCCCCGGAAACCGTCGTCTTCCTGGTTCAATAACCGGGCGTTTCCGTATATCTCATCAGTAGATTGGGCGAAGCCGGCAGCCAGAAATAAGGCCAGAGTTGCACTTAGGATAATTTTGTATATATGATTCATGGGTTTTATAAATAATATTTTGATTGGTTACATCTTATTTGTCCGGCACAAAAACCCTGAAATCAGCATACCTTGAACCTCTTGTGTACATGTGGCGTAAGCCGATGCGACCTTCCGTTATGGGTGGTAACTGATCATTCTTCCAGTAAAAAAGTCTGGATTGTACATTATTCGTAACATGCATAAATAATTCGTCGCCCTTTTTGATGATGGTTATTTTGTGCGGCACGCCTGTTTTGAATAATCCGGTACGGGCATAATCAGGCTCCAGTCCTGTACCTCTCAGGCCG
>PWKN01000196.1 GCA_003559735.1 Bacteroidales bacterium
CTGCGATCAACCGTTTGCGGGACAGTGATGCGATCAGCAGGGTAATCATCCTGCTCACCGACGGGATCAATAATACCGGTGTTATTGACCCGCTTACCGCAGCAGAAATGGCATCGCTTTTTGATATAAAGGTCTATACCATTGGTGTTGGCAGCAGCGGTCCTGTCCCCTACCCTTTTCAGACACCGCATGGTATACAGTACCAGGATGTTGAAATTCCGGTCGATGAGGATTTGCTGAAGGAAATAGCACGTACTACCGGAGGAAAATACTATTGGGCAGAAACACAGGACGCACTGCAGAAGGTTTATGAGGACATTGACCAGTTGGAGACTTCGATCATTGACCATACGGAATATACCCGCGTGACCGATATGTATGTGCCATTCCTGTTGCTGGCATTGATGTTTTTTGCAATGGAGAACATTTTACGGTATACATGGCTGAGAACAATTCCATAAATCCAAACCGAACACCATGCATATGATACGTTTCGAACATCCTGAATGGGTCTGCCTGTACTTGCTGGTACCGGTGTTCATTGTCGTGTTCCTTTTATCACGATACCTTCGGAGAAAAGCCATAAAACGATTTGGCCGGGAAACAGTACTGTCGCATATGATGCCGCTTGTATCCGTTACCAGGCCCTGGGTGAAATTTATCCTGGTGGTAGTCGCCTTCTCAATGATGGTTTTGGCCCTGATCAATCCGCAAACCGGAAGCCGCATGGAGGAAGCCAGGCGTGAAGGTGTCGACATCATCGTAGCTTTTGATGTAAGCAGAAGCATGCTGGCCCGGGATGTCCGCCCAAACCGGCTAGATCGTGCCAAACTGGCAGTAAACCGGCTTATCGACCGCCTGGAACAGGACAGGATTGGACTGGTCGTTTTTGCCGGCACTGCCCACACACAAATTCCACTCACTGCAGATTACAACGCTGCAAAAATGTTGTTGCAGTCTGTCAGTACGGAAAGCGTCTCTGTGCAGGGGACTGCCATAAGCAGGGCGATTGAAAGGGCCCTGGCATCTTTCCCGGATGAGGACCGGGCAAACAGAACCATCATACTGGTCAGCGATGGGGAAAGTCACGATGATGACCCCCTTATCTACGCCCGGATGGCGAGGGACCAGGGGATCACCATACATACTGTTGGTATCGGCAGCCGCGAAGGGGCTCCTGTGCCTGTAACCGAAAACGGTCAAACCATTGGCTACCTTCGCGATAACGAAGGGAATACGGTAATAACCCGGTACGATGAGCAACTGATGCGAAACATTGCAGAAACAACAGGCGGTGTATTCCAGCATGGTACCGGTGCAGATATGGGACTCGATCATATTATGGATCATATAAAAACCATCGAAACCGGCGAATATGAGACAGTCACATTTGCAGAGTACGAGAGCCGCTACCTGATATTTGCGTTTTTGGCACTTCTTTTGCTCATTACAGAAATGGCGCTGATGGACCGGAAAAATAAGTGGTTGGAAAAAATAGGGTCAGGCATCCTGACCAGAGATGAATCATAGTTAAAAACAAAAATTCTGTCGCAATGATCCGATACATTCTTACGATGGCATTGCCGCTGATCATAAATGTTTCTTTCGCTTCTGAGACACGACAGCTGATCCGGGAAGGAAATAAACTGTTTGAAGAGGGTCGCTATATTGAGGCAGAAGACAGATACAGGCAATCGCTTGAAATAGATGGACATAATAATAAGGCGTTGTTCAACCTGGGAAATGCATTGTACAGGCAGGGCAGGCTTGAAGAAGCCAAAGAGCTGTTCAATATGTTGTCGCATGATGAACTGTCTGATCCGGAAAGGGCAAAAGTGTTGCATAACCTGGGTAATGCATTCCTTGGCAGCGGACAGATCCCTGAGAGCATTGAGACCTATAAACGGGCCTTACGGCTTTCGCCCGACGATGATGATACACGGTATAACCTTGCCTATGCCCTGAACCTCCTCGATGAAATGCCCCCGCAGGAACAACCTCAGGACGGTGAAGGGGAAGGGGAAGGTGAGGATGACCAGGAACAGCAACCGGAAAACGGACAGGATGATGATGATGGTGATGGCGAACAACAGAGTCAACCAGGTGATCATGAGCAGGAACCAGCCGATGACACTGCTCCCCAACCCATTGAAGGGTTGTCATATGAAGAAGCAGAACGCATACTGGATGCACTCAGGCAGCAGGAACAGGAAGTTCAGCGGGAAATAAACAGGGAAGATCAGCAGCGTGAACCGGTAAGAACAGAACGTGAATGGTAAACAGTACATCAGCACCAAACACAATGTGATGATGAAAACAATTGCACAAACCATACTATTGTTGCTTCTGGTAATACCGGATTTGCCGGGGTACGCAACTGAAGTTTCATTCTCGGCATCTGCCCCGTCTGCCGTGACTGCCGGCGAACGATTCAGGCTTACGTACACACTCAATGCACAACCGGAACAATTTGATCCGCCATCTTTTGATGGCTTCAGGGTTATTTCGGGTCCGTCACAATCATCCAGCACATCTACACAAATTATTAATAACCAGGTAACAACAACGGTTTCGTTCTCTTATAACTACGTACTGCAAGCCCTGGAAGAAGGAAGCTTTACCATACCCCGGGCTTCGGTCACCGTAGATGGGAAAAACCATACCAGCAACCCGGTCGACATTACCGTGACGGCATCAACTGACCCTTCACCGCAAACAACGCCACAACCACAGCAACGAGAAAGACAGGAACCCGCACAACCGTCAGAACGGGATATCTTCGTGCGGGCTGTAGCAGATAATACATCGCCATACCTGGGCGAGCAGTTGATTATCAGCTACAGGCTGTATACCCGACTCCCCGTTACCAACTATTCAATTGAGCAACTGCCTGCTTTTGCAGGGGTGTGGACAGAGAACATCACCACGGGCAGACAGCCACGGATGTCAACAGAAGTGATTGACGGCATCAGGTATAATGTGGCCGAAATAAGACGTGTGGCTGTTTTCCCTCAACGGGCCGGTGAAATAAGGGTTGAGCCAATGGTGGTCGATATGGCCGTCCGCCTCCCTTCTGAAAGACGGCAAAGGCCGGGCAGCCTGTTTGATGAGTTTTTTGGTGGGTCACCGTTTGACCGGTACCAGACCGTATCGCATACGGCACGTTCAAATACGTTGACCCTCAATGTAAAACCTCTGCCGACCGATAATCGGCCGGGTTCCTTTAAAGGGATGGTGGGATCATACGATATGGAGGTCTCGCTGAGTCACCAGGAAATCAGCCTGAATGATGCGGCCAATATGGTGATCACCGTGAGGGGAACCGGAAACCTGCGTATGGCTGAACCGCCTGAGATCCAATTCCCGAAACATCTTGAAGTGTTTGATCCGCAGATATCGGATGAAATCCAATCATCAGATCAGGGCATCAGCGGCAGCCGTACATTCGATTATGTGATCATTCCAAGGAGTGGCGGAGAGACGAACATTCCCGCTGTCCGCCTCACCTATTTTGATCCGGTCCGGGGTGAATATATTACACGCAGCGCCGGACCGTTTACCATTTTCGTTGAAGGAGATTATGCTGACCGGCAAGGCGGAATCGGACAGGTACATGATGGCAGCTACCTGGCAGACGATATCCGTTTCATACATACCCGTCCGGTGCCATTGCAAACCGCCGGAAAACTGTTTTTCCGCAGCTCCAGCTATTATATACTGCTGGCACTCCCTGTTCTTCTGCTGGTATTGTTTTTGGTCACAAGAAAAAAATACCTGCACAGAAAGGCGGATGTTGCGGGAATGCGGACAAGAAAGGCAAGAAAAGTTGCCCGCAATAGGCTGAAAAAAGCTGCCGTGTTGCTGAAACAACAGAACAGGGAAGCTTTCTTTGATGAAGTGTTTGCCATATTGTGGGGCTATGTATCCGACAGACTAAGTATGCCTGTATCGGCACTGAACAAGAAAAATGTGGCAGATGTGTTCCATTCAAAAAATGTTCCGGGCGACCTGGCCGAAAGGTTCCTTCAGGGACTGGAATCGTGTGAGTTTGCCCGTTTTGCGCCAGGCGGACAGGATAGTCCGATGGAAACAACCTATCAAACGGCACTTGATACCATCATCACCCTCGAAAAGGAATTGCGCAAATAATACCCGGAAAATGATGAAAACGATTATCCGCCATGCTTTGTATGTAATTCTGGCTGCCGGTGCTTCTTCCCCTGCCTTTGGTTTAACGCCCGGTCAGCTGATGGAGGAAGCAAACCATGCCTATATTGAAGAGGCTTATCATAAAGCCATCGAACTGTATGAACAGATCCTTGAAAAAGACCTGGAATCACCATATTTGTATTATAACCTTGGAAATGCTTATTTCCAGGAAGGGATGACCGGTAAGGCAATATTGAACTATGAAAGGGCACTGCGGTTGAAACCCAATGATGAGGCCATTATTCATAATTTGCGTATTGCCCGGTCGCAGATCGTTGACAGGGTGGAGCCGCTCCCCCGGCTCTTTTTCCTGGATTGGTGGCATCAGTTCGTTCAGCTTCAGACCGTTGACGGCTGGGCAGTGGTAACAATTGTCTCGCTTTCACTGCTGGTCCTGTTCGCAGCACTCTTTTTCGTTTCACGGAGGAGGTACATGAAAAATCTATGCATTGGTTTTGTGTTGCTGATGCTGATGAGTGTTCTGGTCAGTTATATTGCCGCTGACAGGCAATACCATATGGTTCATGAACAACAGGAAGCCATAGTCATGGTGCCACGTACTGTAGCCAAAAGTTCTCCCGGCGACCGGGGGATCGATCTGTTCATTGTTCATGAGGGTACAAGGGTGATCATAACCAACGAAGTGAGGGAATGGCACGAAGTTCGTCTTGCCAATGGAAATGTAGGATGGATAGAAAGATCTGCACTGGAAAGGATCTGATCAGTCCCTGTCGCCGGGACCATCGGGCCGTCGCCGGTGCTGCGCCTCTCTGAACAACATCCTGTGAAAGCTTCTTTCGGCTTCAAAGAGCAAAGCAACCTGTTTTGCCGACACAACATCAAGCAGTTTGCTGGTATACTCACGCCGGAGGGCTGCAGATCTCTCAAAACGGGACAGCTCAGCCTCTATGTGTTGCATGGCTTGCTGTTCGGTCATTCCATCAATGTCGGGCACCTGGTCCTGCTGTTCCCTGAAACGAACAGCAAGCTCCTCTACCTGCCGTGTGTATTCATTGTATATGGGCCAGAATAACTTTGCCTCATCAACTGTAAGGGAAAGTTTTTGCGTTATATAGGATACCCTGCGGGCTTCAATTGCCTCCTTGCGGTCTTCTCTCTGACCCCTTTGCTGTCCACGTCCGGGTTGTGCCAAACAACTCGTTGAAATGAGGACAGCCATCAGAATAGTGAATATATATCGGAAATGGTTCATGCTTATTGCAGTATTGTTATAATGTACATTATATGATTGCAAAACTAATCGAGCGACGATAATAAAAAACCGGCCTCTATGCCATAATATCGTGCATTCTCAAAAATCTCCTCCAGAATATCGTCATCAAAAGACTTATCAGTACTGGCGGTGAATGTATCCATGCCAAACAGTATCTCTTCGGCACTCAGATCAGAGTCAATAACAAGATCATACAACAGGACGCGGTCGTAGCCATTTTCTGTGGCAAAATACGTCCACTCAAGCGGCGTATCGGCTGCAGCCATGTGGTCATCAAACCCATTGCTCCGCATCAGTATAACACCCATTACTACGGCTGCCAACAGGACCAGTGTTCCCAACACAGGTACCAGTCTGCGGTAAGCCATTAGCGGCAGTGGCATGGTGCTTCGGTTGCTTTTTTCGGCTATTTTCTGCTGAATATCAGCAGGCAGCCTGTCAAAATAATGCTCAGGCACCTGGTAGCCAGGCATCTTTCCTGGCAAATCCAGACTGCTGTCCAGATGCCGGAGTTCATCGCTGAGTATTTCTTTGCGTTCTTTTTTCATTCCTGCCGGTATTTTCAATTGTTAGATGTGTAAAAATAATCATAGTTTAATCAGGATGCAATATATTTTTCAATTTTCCTGACCGCATGATGATATGATGCTTTTAAAGCCCCTGCCGAGGTTTGAAGGATCTCCGCCATGTCTTCATACTTCATCTCATCATAATACCGCAAATGAAACACCACCCGTTGTTTTTCGGGCAACGACAAAATCGCTTTCTGTATTTTCTTCTCTACCTCGTTGCCCTGGTAATAAACATCGGCCTCCAGGGTCTCTTCCAACTGCTTTGCCATATCCGTGACCGGGATAAGAAAACGTCTTTTCTTTTTCTTCAGGAAAGAGAGGGCTTCATTGGTGGCAATACGGTAGATCCAGGTGTAAAGGGAAGACTCTTTCCTGAACTTTGTCAGCGACTGCCAAACCTTGATAAACACATCCTGAACCACGTCGTTGGCGTCGTCGTGACTCACTACAAGACGTCGTACATGCCAGTATACCGGTTGCTGATATTTCCTGACAAGAAGGTTGAAGGCATAAGCAGGATTGTCGCCCTCATTGAACATCTTCAGCAGTTCATCATCAGTAAACTGTTTCATTGCACCATATGGTTGTCAGGATGTACCATTGTTTGCAA
>PWKN01000157.1 GCA_003559735.1 Bacteroidales bacterium
CCCGGAAGCTTCCAGTTGCTGCGCAAGCTGGAAGTTCCTCGCGCAAGCTGGAAGTTCCTGACCGGAGGAACTGGAAGCTCCCGAAGGGACTTCCAGCTTCCGACATTAAAAATTAAAAGGTACTTTGTGTTGCATAGTACTATTTTATTATTATCTTTGCAGTCTGTTCATCACAACATCAATTGTTCGAACCAGGTGAATTGATTACAAGTATCAATACGTTGCCATTAAATGATCAAAAAATGAACCTCGAAAACACAAAAGCACAAATGCGCAAAGGCATTCTTGAGTACTGCGTTCTTTCCTTGTTATCCAAAAAAGAATCGTATGCATCAGAGCTGATACATACATTGAAGGATGCCAGTCTGCTGGTGGTAGAAGGGACGATCTACCCGTTGCTTACCCGGCTGAAGAATGACGGCTTGCTCAACTACCGGTGGGAAGAATCTGCCAGCGGTCCGCCCCGTAAATACTACCTTTTAACCCCTTTGGGCAAAGAGTTCCTTTCTGAACTGCAAAAAACCTGGGGCCAGCTAACAGCATCAGTCAATAAACTAACAAAGGAATAATTTGTTAAGAATACAGAGTCCGGTCCCTGATCAGATACAATACCCCGCACCGGCATTGTTCCATAAGCGGGAAATAATACATATCAGTAAATAAGAACAACAATGAAAAAAACAATGACAGTAAACATCGATGGGATCGTATTTCACATCGATAATGATGCGTATGAACGGTTGCAAGAATATCTTGATAAGATCCGCCACCATTTCAGCAGCGATGAAGGGTGCGATGAGATCATAGCAGGTATTGAAAGTCGCATCGCGGAAGTTTTTCACGACAAGAAAAAAGACCCCAGACGGGTGATAACCCTCACCGATGTTGAGGATGCCATTGCCCAGCTGGGAGAGCCATCCCAGATCAGTGGTGATAATGACGAACGGGAGAAAGGCAGCAAAGGAGATGACGAAAAAGAGACAGATGATGACCAGGCGCCAAAGAAGCTGTTTCGCGATCCCGACAACAAATACATTGGCGGTGTGTGTGGCGGACTGGGAGCATATTTCGTGATTGACCCTACATGGATACGGGTCATCTTTTTGCTGACCCTCTTTCTGGGGGGTGGCGGACTGATCGTCTATGTCATATTGTGGATTGTGATGCCCAAAGCGCGGACGATGGGTGACAGGCTCAGCATGAAAGGAGAAAAACCAAACCTTTCCAATATCGAAAAATCCATCAGGGAAGACCTTCGCGACCTGAAAAGGAAGATTGAAAGCTTATAAACCGTTATACCCGGCAGGCATATCCACCGTTTGACGGTATAAGTGTATTACTCTTCCAGGAACCCTGGCGGCTAAAGTTATTTAACCAACAGAAGACAATGAATCATGGCTAAAAAAAACACCTCATTAAAAACGCGTAAGAACGAGATCCTTAACGATTACCGGGTTGCCATTGAAAGTCGCCAGGCCAGTTTGTTTGGCCGCCGGGAGGTATTAACCGGCAAGGCAAAGTTTGGAATTTTCGGTGATGGAAAGGAGGTACCGCAACTGGCTATGGCCAAAGTGTTCAAGGAAGGTGACTGGCGAAGCGGGTATTACCGGGACCAGACCTTTATGATGGCGGCCGGACTGCTGACGCTCGAAAACTTTTTTGCCCAGCTTTACGGCGACACCAGCCTGACCGCCAATCCGGATAACGGCGGACGAATGATGAACAACCATTTTGCCACCCGTAGTCTGGATGAAAACGGACAGTGGAAAGACCTTACAAAACAAAAAAACTCATCGGCCGACATATCCCCCACTGCGGGTCAAATGCCCAGGGCGCTCGGGCTTGCTTTGGCATCAAAGATCTACCGGCATGACGAAGGCTTAAAGAACCATACCGGTTTTAGCCAGAATGGCAATGAGGTTGTTTTTGCCACCATTGGAGATGCAAGCACCAGTGAAGGGCATTTTTTTGAAACACTCAACGCAGCATCCGTCATGAAGGTCCCACTCGCCATATCGGTATGGGACGATGGCTATGGTATCAGCGTACCCGTCGAATACCAGACCACCAAAAGCAGTATATCAGAAGCACTGAGGGGGTTCGAAAAAGGGAGCGCCGACCATACGGGGATCCGGATATTTACAGCCAGGGCGTGGGACTACGAACAACTCGTCGACATGTATGCAAAGGGCATTGACCAGTGCCGCAAAGAACACATACCTGTGTTGTTCCATATAACAGAAGCAACGCAGCCACTCGGACATTCAACCAGTGGTTCGCACGAAAGGTACAAGTCGGAAGAGCGCCTGCAATGGGAAAAAGACAACGACTGCATTACCCGCATGCGGCGCTGGATCATTGAAAACAAGATCGCTGGCGAAAAAGAGCTGAATGAAATTGAAAAAAATGCCATCCAGCGTGTTAAGGAGGCTCGTCGTAATGCATGGAACAGTTTTCAGAAACCCATCCTCCGGCAACGTGAAGATTTTATCCGGAAGGTCAACATCTCTTCATGCCGTTGTCTGAAAGTGGAAAAGATAGACCAGTTGCTCCAGGAACTGGCACGTATCGGAGAGCCCATCCATAAGGACATTATTGCAACAGGTAAAAAAATTCTTCGCCTGATCTGTAACACATGCAGCGAAGGTGAATCAACCCTGAAAAAAATCGTAAGTCAATGGCTTGAAGAGGCTTACTCTGAAAGCCGGCAACGTTATTCATCACATCTGTACAGTCAGTCTGCCCGGTCGCCATTGAACATCAAGGAAATAAAGCCCGAATACAGCGAAGACGCACCCATGGTAAACGGCCGGGAGGTATTGCTGGCCAATAACGATCATATATTCTCAACATACCCTGAGGCACTGGTCTTCGGTGAAGACGTCGGTCAAATTGGCGGGGTAAACCAAACCCTTGAGGGACTGCAGGATAAATTCGGAAAGCTGCGCATCAGCGACACAGGCATACGTGAAGCCACCATTATCGGACAGGGACTAGGGTTGGCGATGCGCGGACTTCGTCCCATTGCAGAAATACAGTATTTTGATTATTTGTTGTTCGGATTACAGGTAATCAGCGACGACCTGGCCACCCTGCACTACCGGAGCGCCGGAGGTCAAAAAGCACCGCTCATAATCAGCACCCGGGGTCACCGCCTTGAAGGCATTTGGCACTCAGGCAGTCCGCTTAGCATGGTAATCAACTCCATCCGCGGAGTGCATGTCCTGGTGCCCAGAAACATGACCCAGGCAGCCGGATTTTACAATGCCATGCTGCAGTCTGACGACCCTGCGCTGATCATTGAGCCGTTAAATGCCTACCGGCTGAAAGAAAAGCTGCCTTCAAATATCGGCCGGTTCACCGTATTGCCTGGAAAAACTGAGATCCTGAACCAGGGTACCGATGCAACACTGGTAACCTATGGCTCGTGTGTACGCATTGCACAGGATGCTATTGCGCAACTGAAAGAGTTCAATATATCGGTTGAACTGATCGACATACAGTCCCTCCTACCCTTCGACACCGGCCATACCATCGTAGAGTCGTTAAAGAAAACCAATAAAATTGTCTTCTTTGATGAAGATGTACCAGGTGGTGCCACGGCATTTATGATGCAGAAAGTGCTTGAAGAACAGAAGGGATACAAGTACCTTGATGCCGAACCCGCTACCGTTACCGCAAATGAACACCGTGCAGCATACAGTACCGATGGCGACTATTTTTCAAACCCAAACGCAGAAGATGTGTTTGAGAAGATCTACCTGATGATGCATGAGTACAATCCGGCCGCATATCCGGCCATATTCTGACAAAAGCATATCAAGACCGGCAGGCCGCTTCCAGTAAAGAACCACTTGCTGGCATAACGGCCAGCTTTGTAATGACACAAACATTAGCCAGACGGTTAGGCCGCCGCCAGTGAAGAGCCACTTGCTGGCATAACGGCCAGCCTTGTAATGACACAAACAATAGAGCCAGACGGGAAGGCCGCCGCCAGTGAAGAACCGCCGGCAATCCATGGCCGTCAGAATACCTGACGGCAGCAGAGCGTTACCTCGAGCCAGGGATCCGGTTCAAACAGTGCCTGACCCTTTAATGGTTCAGGGCCAGATTAACAGTTCAGGGCCAGATTAACAGTTCAGGACCAGATTAACAGTTCAGGGCCAGCTTAGTATTTCAGAGCCAGCTTAGTAGTTCAGGGCCAGCTTAGTAATTCAGGGCCAGCTCTTCAAACCATGCCTGGGGATGGCGGCAGGCCGGACAGTTTTTGAGTGCTTTTTCGCCCTCATGAATATATCCGCACTTGATACAGAACCACTGGATTTTTTGTGGCCGCTCAAATACCGTACCCGACTTCACCCGGTCCAGTAATTGCAAATAGCGCTCTTCATGGTGTTTCTCTACCTGAGCCACCAGTCTGAATGATATGGCCACCCGCTTAAACCCTTCTTCCTCTGCTACCCTTGCAAATTCGGGGTACAGTTCCGACCACTCCTCATTTTCGCCACTGGCAGCCGACACCAGGTTCTCCGACGTGGTTCCGACCTTACCTGCAGGATATGCAGCATTGATCTCAACCTTCCCACCTTCAAGGTATTCATAAAATGTTTTTGCATGAATACGCTCGTGGTCTGCTGTCTGACGAAAGATGGCCGCGATTTGCTCATACCCCTCATCGCTGGCAACCTCCGCATACATTTCGTACCGCCTGGCCGCCTGTGACTCGCCGGCAAATGCCTTTAAAAGATTCTGCTCCGTCATGGTGCCCTTAATGCTTTTTTCTGTCATTGTCTTGTTTATTTGGTTAATGTAAAAAACCGCATGTGTAATTCTACATGCCTATTCCTTTTTCAATATCATCACATCCTGAAAATCCATACACTCCTCTCTTTCCCTGCCTGCCCACCAGCCCTCATGCACCTGCTCAATTGCCAGTCCGGCATCTGTGATCACATCCCTCAGAAAGCGATCGCGGTAAGCTACATTGGCATTTTTTACACGCTCATCATGAAGAAAAAAATGCGCATAACGATACGGAAAAAATGGCCGTTTCTCTTGGTCAAGGAATGCTTCCGATGATGGTGTAACAACAAAAAAAGTAGCAAAACACCGTCCGCCATGATGCAGCACCCTGGCTATCTCACGCAGGTAGTTGCCAACCTCCTCCTGCTGCATATGGGTAAATACAGAAACAAGCACCACCAGGTTAAACGACCTGTCAGGGTAAGGAAACTGTAATACCGATGCACGCTCTTCACTGTCCAGATTATACAGGTCATTGCGCAACGGCAGGCAGGTGAATGAAAAATTCGGGTATTCCTTGTAACGCTTTTTGCACCAGTTCACACCGTCTTTTACCACATCAAACCCCACATAACGTCCATCCCCGTTCAAATAGGTTGTCAGCGGCCGCGCTACCCTGCCGATCCCGCACCCCACATCAAGAACATGATGGTGCGGCTGCAGTCCGCATTCACCGATAAAGTGTTCCAGGTAGGCATCGCCCATCCCCACAAAGTCTCCCTGACCGGTAAATATTCTTCCCCTGGGTGGGACCAAAGGCGGACGGTTATTTGTTATTTTGTCAGCGATATCTTTAGGGAAATAAAACAACCGTCTGGCCAAACGGCGTTGACCTGGCTTCAAACGGTAATACAATTTTCTTAACAAAGTCATTTTTGTGAAGCATATAAACAGTGCACCGCTATCAAAACGCCTGCCTGAAAGTTTTAAATAGTTTCTGTCTCTAATGTCCGGTTTCTGCGTTATTCCTGTTTTAAAAACAGTGATTTACAAGAATAAACTTCCTTGGTTTTCAAAACTTCGCAAGCCTTGAACCCGAACATCATACTTCAGACACCTGACTTTTTTGACAGGCATTAAATAAGGTGAAACACCACCTTGCCCCTCACCCTTTCTGTTTCCATCAACTCATGTGCTGCCGGACCCTCCTGGAGCATAAAGCTTTGTTGTACATACGGACGGACAAGTCCTTTCGACATCATATCTGCAATGATATGCAAGTCTTCGCCCGACGGACTAACCATGATAAAACAGGCTTTTTTCCTGCGAAGGAAATTCAACCCGGAATGCCACAGCAAACCCTTTCCCGGCACTGTGGTGATATACGCACCATCTTTGGTAAGCAGACGCCGGCAGCGGCCAAACGAGCTCTTGGCCACAGCATCAAATACCTTCCTGTACCGTCCGCCGCTTTTCGTAAAATCCTCAGCCGTATAATCAATCACCTTATCGGCTCCCAGGCTGTATACAAAGTCGACATTACGGGCACTGGCAACAGCGGTAACATTTGCACCCAGTGCTTTTGCGATCTGCACCGCAAATGAGCCCACACCCCCCGATGCTCCGTTGATCAGCACATCATCTCCCTCCTGTATCTCCTGTTTCTTCTGAAAAGCCTGCAAGGCAGTGAGCGCCGCGAGAGGGACAGCAGCGGCTTCTTTCATGGTAACACCTTCAGGGACCGGACAAAGCAGTGACTCTTTCACCGTCACGAACTCCGCATAACCGCCTCCACTGAACGGCAACATGGCAAACACCCGGTCACCAGCCGAAAAAGATGACTTCTTACCCGTTTGCTCAACCACACCAGCTATATCGAAGCCCAAAACCCTGGGGAGCTTGCGACCCAGGAACAACCGCATGCGTCCGCTGCGTATCTTGTAATCAACCGGATTGATACCGGCAGCATGAATGCGGACCAGTAATTCATTTCGTCCGGGTTTCGGAATGGGCATTTCCCCAACCTGTAACTGTTCCGGACCACCAAAAGAATTCAAAATCAATGCTTTCATAATTTCGCCTGTTTTTTTAAATGCATGTATGCCGCTGAACCGCACACCTGCCATGCAGTCGTTCCCCAAACTACCCCCACCTGGCTGCCTGGCGCTGCCCATATGCTTGTTCGTACCTCAAAAAACCATCATAACGTTCCAGCGTTATGGCTTTGCCTGAAAAATATCGTCTTGTATCCAAACAATACCTGTTGTCACGTCAGGCATATCTGTCCCAACCAACACCGACCCTCTTCAGGCAAACATATCAACAACGAAGGTAAAAAAAAACCACGTTGGATTTGATGATAAATTTGCTTGCATTTCACATATTTTACTATATTTACTTGTTCTTTTAAACGAAAAAACACTTCCATGAAAAAAATCCTGACACTTTCGATTTTCCTGCTTTTCGTGATCCTCTGTTCGGCTCACGGCAAGCAGCCAGTCCACCAAACAGCGGATTATGAAGCAGGCATTGCAGACCAGGGAACTGAACACACACCCGACAAGGACAATGCACCAGTCCATTCGCTGATTGCAGGCCACCATCGCGAAAAAGCAGATATTGACAAGGAACTGCATTTTTTCAGTCTGCGCTCATCGGTCATCCGCTACGCCGGGATCGAGCTCAACAACATTTTAGCAAATGTTGACGGGGTTAAACAGAATGACCGGTTGGTCCTGAACCTCTTTGAAGATGAACGCCATACTGCACTGATCAGCCGTGTAAACAAAAATGTAAACGGCACAGTCTCGGTTACCGCCTTAATGGACAACCAGGAAGGCTATGTGGTGATCTCAACTACCGGCGAAAGGAGTTTGGGCAGTGTGTATATTCCAGGCCGGATGAAATACTTTAAGATCCTCTCCGATCCGGTTACCAAAGATCACTTCCTGATTGAAATGGATGCACGTGACAGGGATATTCTCAAGAGTGATGGCCCGTTAATCCCTTCTGTTGGCGATTACTATTTGCAAGAGCCGCATCAGATCAGGCAATACATTGAAAAAAGTGGTTACGGTCCGGATGACATGGCTGATATTGATCTGATGATCGTATATACTCCGGCCGCCAGAGATTGGGCCTTTGCCGAGAATGGTGGCATAGAGAATGTCATTGCCCAGTCGATGGCCAGCTCGCAGTTGGTGCTCGACAACAGCAACACCCTGATCACGCTCACACTGGTGCATTCTTCACTAATCGATTATACTGAGAGCGGAAACAGCAACGCAGACCTGCGCAGGCTATCCTCTCACCCTGACAATCCGTGGGACGACTACGAAGATGATGAAGAAGTGTATGAAATTGCCGGCTACATGGATGAAGTCCACGATTGGCGCGACACCTACGCTGCAGACTTGTGTGCAATATTTACCAAGGCGGATGATACCGGCGGACTTGCCTGGTTGCTTGCCAACCGCCATGGTTGGCCGGAACTTGCTTTTTCACTCACCCGTGTACAGCAGGCTAGCTGGACCTATACGCTGGTCCATGAATTAGGTCACAACATGGGACTCCACCATCATAAAGAACAATCTACACAACCCGGTCCCACTGTCTGGAACAACTGGCCTGAAAACGAGTGGTCGGCCGGATGGCGATGGAAAGGGAGTGACAACGATTACTATTGCAGTGTAATGACTTATGGTTCAGGCGATTATTACGATGACGGGATTGACCACGCAAGGGTGCCCTATTTTTCAAATCCCTCTGTTTCGCACTTAGGAGCTGCCACAGGCCACCCAGCCGACGGAGACAATGCCCGGACCTTGCGAGAGATAAAACATGTAATCGCCCAGTACCGTATTGGCGACACGTCAGACCTCTTCGCAGGTGGCTCAGGTACTGAAAACGACCCGTTCCTGGTGGAAACCGCACACCACCTGAACAACGTCAGGCAGTACCTGGGTGCTGCACACACGAACAAACATTTCAAACAGATCAGCAACATCAACCTGGGTGTCGTACCGTGGACAACCGGAGAAGGGTGGCAACCCATCGGTGCCCCTGAAAACAGGTTTTCCGGCATATATGATGGAAACGGATATACGATCAGAAACCTGACCATCAATAAACCAGATGCCTCCTTCGTTGGCCTGTTCGGCATTGTTGATGAAGCATTTATCACAGACGTAACCCTCGAAAATGTACAGATCCGTGGATACAACCGTGTTGGTGCACTGTCAGGCTATGCAAATAATCAATCATCGATCATTCGGTGCGCTTCTTCAGGAAACATCAGGGTTGATCAAAACTGGGGCGGCGGATTGATTGGTATACTTGACAAAAACAGTGCAGTGTTCGATTCATATTCAACAGTAAACCTTACCGGAGATGGGTTTTCGCAGGGAGGATTAATAGGAACATGCCAGGAAAACAGCCTCATGGAAGACACTTATGCAACCGGTGCAGTAAGGGGCAGTAATTATGTCGGCGGACTACTAGGGTGGATAGATAGGCAGAGCGAGGTATATACCAGTTATGCAACAGGAGGTGTGGTCGGGAATGATCATGTAGGTGGTTTGATTGGTGGTGGTGACGGAACACAAGATGTTGTCGGCAGCTACTGGAACAAGGAAACCACAATGCAGGAGCAGTCGGCCGGCGGAGAACCCCGTACAACAAACCAGATGATCAGCAGGGCAAACTTCACGAACTGGGATTTTAATAGTTATTGGGGCATTCAGGATGGCGAATCCTATCCTTATCTTAAATGGCAGGGCGGAGCAGGCAGCCATAATTTTCCGTCTGACAATTTCCTTGTTACATTCCTGGTTAATTCACAGCAGGGAGATCCCATTCCCAATGCCAGGATCATCATAGCACAGACATCAAAAAGTCAGCCTGCTGCTTCTGAACCAGTTGCCAAAAACAACACGCATATCCATAACCGTCTGGGTGCAGCATCTCCGTCAGGACGGCTGACAATTGATGATGAACCGGCTCATGATGGCCCTTCAATAAGCAGCAGTCCGCTGACAGACTATTTTACCGGGAATATTGAACAGACAGGGAGAGGCAATAAAGGGACAGGCAATACAAAAGATGCTGAAGTTGTTTTATTTACAGATGCCAGTGGCATGGCAACGCTCCCTTCATCCGTCGGAAGTTTTTCCTTTACAGCTGAAAAGTTCGGATACCTGGCAGGAGCAGGCACTTATCATGTCACCAATGCACCAGAGGATATTGTCGTCGCCCTGACAGCCGACCCCGAAACGGAAGACCTGCTGTTTGCAGAAAACTGGGAGTATCCGCCTGCCAGCACAAATGGCATTATCAGCACATATTTTGGCGGATTGAATCCCGGACTGACACTGACGGTTGACGATTTTGAAGTCTCCGACGACGAAGCATGGATCATCCAGAGTGTTTGGGCACGTGGTTTTTACAGCACAGACGACACTGGAACAATGGTAGACCCAGCCGATGGCTTTGGTTTCAGGATATATAAAGACGATGGGGGTCAACCCGGAGCGTTGCTGCACGATGTGGTAGTCGAATCAGATGATTTTGATCCGCAAATGGTCATCATAGAACCAAAGGAAAAAATCGTTGTGGTTAAGGGCACCTACTGGCTTGGTGTATACGCTTACTACAAAACGATCACGCAGACAAGCCAGGGCAGATGGAACCAGTATATGTGGAGTCCACGACAGGATCGTCCGCTCGGTGAAGCGAGACTGAGAGATTATGCAAATATCTTCAATCTGGCAGACCAGGGATGGATGACATTTTCCGATCTGGAGTTCGAGTTTTCCTCAACCGATTTCGCCCTGTGGGGGATCAGATCAGACGACGCATCTGTTGATGCATATACCCTGAAAGGGTTTTCAGACAGCAGCAACCTGGTCATATATCCAAACCCGGCATTTGACAACCTTACTGTGCGTCTGGCAGAGGGGTTAATGAAGCAAGTGAAGCTGACCGACCTGACCGGGAGAACTGTATATCAGCAGAGGACCGGCAGCGACCATCATGTGATCAATGTTTCCGGGTTAAAAAGCGGCCTGTACCTGATGCAGGTGATTACTGATGATGGCACTTACATACAGAAACTACAGATCAGTCCGTCATCCAGATAATTCTACTAAGCAAACAATAAAGCCGGCTGTGCAATCCTGGTATTGCACAGCCGGCCTTTGTTATATACCTCAGTAGTATTTTTTGGGATACTGTTCTTCCCACCATTCAGGCTGATCCTTCAGGTACTTGTCCCACCAGGCCATAATGGCCTTATGCCATTCGATCCGTCTGTTGTATGTTAGAATATGGTGGTCCTCACCTTTCACCAGTATCAGCTCAACAGGCCGCCCGAGCAGTTTCAGGGCTGTATACATCTGGATGCTCTCACCCGGGGGCACGTTGGTATCGCTGTCGCCGGTAACCAACAGAAGCGGGGTGGTGATCCTGTCGGCTTTGAACAGCGGACTCTGGTCAACGTATATTTCCTGGCTGTCCCACGGAAAACTTCGTGCTGTGGCTTCCGCACTATAGCTGTAACCCCAGTAGCCCTCACCCCAGTAAGAAGTGATGTTGCTGATGCCTGCATGGGAGATGGCCGTTGTATATATGTCTGTTTCGGTGAGCAGCAACATGGTCATAAAGCCGCCATACGATGCCCCCGCCACACCCACACGGTCTGGATCGGCAAAAGGATGTGCCTCGAGGAACTTCCTGGTCCCCTCTATGATCTCACCCGCCACAGTTTTCCCCCAGTTGTTAACATGGGCAGCAGAAAAAGCCTGTCCGAACCCAGTTGCACCAGCCGGCTGGAGCACATATACAATGTAACCGTTACCAGCCCACAAATTAAACGGGTAGCGACCCCCGAAGCTCCTGCCAACAGGGTTGGTGCCACCATACTGATAAACAATGACCGGATACTTCCGTTCAGGATCAAAGTCAGGGGGCAGGTAATACCTGCCAGTGATGAGGTTGCCGGTTGAAGCAGTGAAATTCCAGTCACGCACCTCCCCAAATAAAACATGCTGGTATCGTTCAGCGCCAGGATCTTCCAATACGGTATGGTTATCGTTGCGCAGATTCAAACGATAGGCTTTTGGCGGTGCATTCACCATATTGCCCGTATATGTGGCAACGTTGGCTTTCGACGCAAAATGAACAGCAGAAAGAAAATCCGTCCCCGTATCGATACGATCAAACCTTTCACGACGCACATTGTAGCGAAACAGCCGGCGATAATCCTCTTCACCGGCAACAAAATATATATGTCCGTCGGACCCATGCCAGTGCGCCGACACCACGGAAGGGTCAAAATTGCGGGTTATGGGATTCACATTCCCATCGGCCAGACTGTATATATATGCCTGTGTATCGTAGTTGTTGGCGATCATTCCTTCAGGGATATTTTCTCCAATCCGGTCAAATGCCGACGGACCGCCGGTTGCGAGCAGGTAATTGCCATCGGGAGAGAACTGGAAAGAGACACCCCATCGTTTGTTCGCTATCAGTGTGTCGGCCACCAGGTTATGCATATCCAGCATAAAATAATCGTGTTTATAGAAAGGCCTCTCCTGGTAATCCGGATATGTCTGGCTGAATACCAGCCGGCTTCCGTCGTTGCTGATGTCATGCACACTGGTACTCTGTCTGCCGTGGGTAAGACGTGTCCTGACCCCTGACGATACATCGAGCTTATAAAGGAAGCTCCTGTGTCTGAAGTGTGCCTGTCTGTCCTGCATCCCCTGAATATGGCGCATGGTGGCATCTGCTCCGGTCCCTTCCTCCCTGATGGTATAAACAAGGTAGGATTCATCGGGCGACCAACGCATTCCGGCAAAGTTGCTGATGTCTTCCATCAGCACCTGTTTTTCTCCACGCTCCATGTCGTGCAGGTAAACAGAGGTACGTCCGTCTCTCACTGTTGTATAAGACACAGCATTGGATCCGGGGAGCCACCCCAGCCGCGAAATGCTTGCATGCCGGAAAGAATGTACCAGGGCATCATCAGAAAAACGCCGGATATCGGTCCACGTCTCCGACCTGCCGGAGGGAGGCAGGGATCGCCTGTAGCTGATGGCATACAAGCTCCCGTCGGGCGACGGACGAACACTGCTGATAAAAATTCCATCCATTATATGCCGGATGTCCTTGATGGTTTCCGGACTGATTGCCGGATAGATGTCTGACGCAGCAAAAGGGTCTTCAACACGGATCCTTCCCATCAACTCCCATTCAGCCGTAGCATCCGGCGGCCGCAAAGCCTTAATGATCAGCAAATGGGTGCCACGTTCCAGCTCCACCGGGTGTGTTACCTTACCATAACTGTCACGTATGGATTCCCGGTCGTTATCATTTTCCCCGGCTTCCGCTTCTCCACCGCCATCATCTTCACCGTCACCGTTTTGTCCGTTTCCCCCCGTACCGGGATCCTCATCATCATTGTTGCCATTCCCGTTCTGCTTCTTATCGTTCTGTTCGATGGTCGACTTTGTGCCTATCTTCTCCCCATTTAGCCAGGCTTCAAACATGTAGGGACTTGCCAGCTCCAGACGGACATTCATCCACCGGTCTGTGCGGATGTATGCTGCCAGGTAGGCGATACCGGGCTTATCTCCCTCAAGATCACTGTCGATGGTAACATAGCCGGAAGCATCGCCTGACAAAGGTTGCCAGGTGCCGTTCTCCCCGTTCAACCATTGAACAGTCTTGTCCTCCGCAGGATAATAATCCGTCAGATCCAGATGGTCAAACAACAACAACCGCCTGTCGGTGAAGGTTTCACCCTCCACATTTTCGGTATCATAAAAAACAGGATAATTCACTTCAAATGGGCCGGTCATCAACCAGTTTGATACCACTACCCTTTCCGAAGCATTCAGTGTCAGAATAACTTGTGTTGAAAAAATGATCGTTACAATAAGTTTTAACATGGGTCAGATATTTTTAAGGTCATATTAATGTATTGATTGCCAATTATCTAATTATGATGACCAGTATATGGAAGTATTTCTGACAAGCCACTATACATCCACCCTGGTTTTTTCAGGGTGTAAAAATACAATTTTCAGCAACATTTATCCTTTTGTAATCTTCTGTAATGCTTACTGAACAACCCAAATGAAAAAAATATATGTACATTTCGCATGAAAAAATTATATGTACATTTGTCGCATGAACAAGAGGTCATGGCTTGAAAGATTCATTATCTGGCGCATGAAGCATGTCAGTGAGAAGCAGTTGCTGATATTGCTTTCAGTGCTCATTGGCATTTTGGCGGCTATTGCGGCGGTGGTATTAAAAACATCTGTTCATTACCTTGAAGGCTGGGTGCGCAGCGTACCCGGTGCACACCTCGGAAACTGGCTATTCCTTATTTTTCCTGTTATAGGCATCCTGATCACCGTCTTGTATGTCCGGCATTTTGTAAAAGATGACATCAGTCACGGTGTTTCAAAGATCCTGTATGCCATTTCCCGCAACAAGGGGATCATGAAACTTCACAACACCTACTCATCCATTATTGCCTGTACGTTTACCGGCGGCTTTGGAGGGTCGGTCGGTATGGAGGCCCCTATTGTATCGACCGGTGCGGCCATTGGTTCCAATATTGCACAGGCGGCGCGACTGGGATTCAGACGCACCAACCTGCTGATCGGTTGCGGGGCTGCTGCTGCCATTGCTGCAATTTTTAAGGCACCCATAGCCGGATTGATCTTCTCACTGGAAGTACTCCGCCTCGACCTGACGCTCACCTCTGTTATTCCCCTGCTGATCGCCACCGTAGTGGGTGCCATTTTCTCAGTCATTTTTATGGGCGAAGGCATTGAGTTTTATTTTACCCTCAAGGATCCTTTAACCCACGGCCATATTCCGTTCTACATTGCCCTGGGGGCCATAACCGGACTGGTTAGCCTTTATTTTACCTGGATGAACGGCCAGGTAGAGTCGCAGGTAAAGAAGATCGGTAAGCCATATCAACGGGTGATGATTGGGGGCAGCATACTGGGCATTCTGATATTCTTTTTCCCGCCCCTGTTTGGCGAAGGGTATTATACCATGCGCAGTCTGCTGTCGGGTCAGCCCGAGCAGCTCCTGGATGAAAGTCTGTTCGGCAATCTTCTTGATGACAATACCGGACTGATGTTTGTGGGTTATATGGTGCTGATCCTCTTTTTTAAGGCCATTGCCACTTCCCTGACAACAGGTGCAGGTGGCATTGGCGGGGTTTTTGCCCCCAGTCTGTTTATGGGGGGCATAACCGGATTCATTTGCTCGCGCCTGGCCAACATATTCAGTAACTGGAATATTTCTGAATACAACTTTGCGCTGGTGGGGATGGCCGGACTGATAGCTGGTGTGATTCACGCGCCCCTTACGGCAATATTCCTTATTGCCGAGATCACCGGTGGTTATGAGCTGTTTATTCCACTTATACTCGTCTCTTCCATATCATATATGACTGTGGTTTATTTTCAGCCGCACTCACTCTACACGAAAAAGCTTGCCGAAAAAGGGCAATTGATCACCCATCATAAGGATAAGGCAGTACTGACCCTTCTGAATGTTGAAAATGTGCTGGAAACAAGTTTCGACAAGGTATCTCCCGACCAAACCCTGGGTGAGCTTGTCAGGGTGATTGCCCGGGCCAGCCGCAACATATTTCCGGTTACCGATGATCAGGGCTACTTTCTCGGACTTATACGTCTTGATGATGTTCGTGAGATCATGTTTGACCGCAGCAAATACGACACCCTGAAGGTCAGCGACCTGATGATCCAACCCCGGGCCATTGTTCATCCCGGAGACAGTATGGACACCGTGATGCAAAAATTTCGCGACTCCGGTCTGTGGAACATGGCTGTCGTTGACAACGGTATCTACCGTGGTTTTGTGTCGCGTGCCAATGTTTTCAATATTTACAGAAAAAAACTCCTTGAAGTGTCGGAAGATTAAATAACACTATGTTTGGCAAGTGTTACTTTTGCATTCAATTCAAAGAAAACCAGCATTATGTTGAAAAACCTTCATCCCAGCATCGCTTCCCATACATTTACTATGGGAGAGAAAAAGAAAATCGGACTTGTGGCCCACGATTACCGGAAGCTCGACCTGATCGACTGGGCATATTACAATCGCGATATTCTTCTGCAGCACGATCTGTATGGTACGGGGACTACCGGCGGACTGTTATCAGAGAAACTCGGACTTCCGGTGCACCAGTTTTTAAGCGGGCCATTAGGGGGTGACCTTCAGCTGGGTGCAGCAATCGCAGAAAGCCGTCTTGATATGCTGATCTTTTTCTGGGATCCATTGCAGGCTCAACCCCACGATGTGGATGTGAAGGCGTTGCTCCGAATTGCCATAGTATACAATATCCCTATGGCTTGCAGCCGGTCGTCGGCCGACTTTATGATCAGCTCCGTGCTCATGAACAAGTCCTACGAACGTTACCTGGTTGACTATGGTGCGAGACTTAAAAAAAAAGCTCAACCAGGAATGGGGTGAATGACAAGCGGCGGGTAATGGTACCATTGAGCAGTTCCCTTATGCGTTCTTTCGGATAAAGATAAAAACGATGTGCACGCCGGGCGAAATCCGGATTACTCAGACCAGGGAAAATCTGCCCCGCACGGATAAGGGTATATCGATGTGCACGCCGGACAAAAACAGGATTACTCAGACCAGGGCAATTGTGCGCCCTTACGGATCAGTATCTCTTTTCTGTCGGGACCGGTTGATATAACATCAACAGGAACATCCACAAAATCCTCTATCATGGCAACATAGCGCAGCAGCTCTTCCGGCAGCGCTTCGAAACGGTCGATGTGCTCCAGGGAACATTGCCATCCTTTCATGTCCCGGTATACCGGTTTCTGTTCGCTGGTCCCGCAAACATTTGGCAGCGAATGCCGTTGATTATCACCCGTATCATATGCAACACACACCCTGATTATTCCAGTGGTGTTCAATACATCGGCCTTAGTCATCAAGAGGCGGGTTACCCCATTGATCATCACGGCATATTTCAGGGCAGGGAGGTCAAGCCATCCACATCGGCGCGGACGACCAGTTGTTGACCCATACTCCTGTCCGAGATCGCGCAAGCGGGTCGCATTTTCGTCGTGGATCTCTGTTGGGAAGGGACCGCTGCCCACACGGGTACAATACGATTTGAAAACGCCAAAAACTTCACCAATCCGCGACGGCGCAATTCCCAGTCCGGCACAAGCCCCTGAAACAGTTGTACTTGATGATGTTACAAAGGGATAAGAGCCAAAGTTGATATCAAGCAGGGCACCCTGGGCCCCTTCGGCCAAAACCCGGTCTCCCCTGTTGAGCGCTTCATTTATAAACAGTTCACTATTTATCCTGGGGAGTTCTTTTAAGCGTTCCAGTGCATCAAACCAGTGAGCCTCATAATCAGAGAAACACAACCCGTCGAGCATCACATCGTCAACATCCACACCAAGAGTGCTGATCAACTGCATGTGTTGTTCTTTCAGGTTTTTATATAAATGAGAAAACCCATCTGACACCGCATCGCACAGGCGCAGTCCCGAACGTGCGGTCTTATCGGTATATGCAGGACCAATCCCTTTGAGCGTACTGCCGATCCTTGCATCCCCTTTTTTCATTTCGTAAGCGGCATCGAGCAACCGGTGCGACGGCAATATCAAATGCGCCTTTTCGCAAAAGACCAGTGACTCTTTTATCCTGCTGACCGGAAAACACAGCTGGTCAAGCTCTTTGCTGATAATAAAAGGGTCTAGCACAACGCCGTTCCCCACAACATTCACACACCCGCTGTGAAAAATGCCAGAGGGAATCGTGTGCAAAACATACTTTTGGTTTTCAAAAACCAGGGTATGTCCGGCGTTGGGACCACCCTGGAAGCGTGCAACAATATTGTAATGCGGTGTAAAAACATCTACGATCTTTCCTTTGCCTTCGTCGCCCCATTGCAAGCCCAGCAACACATCTGCCTTGTTCGTGTTGTTCATTTTCTGTAGTACTCTTTATCAGTCTTATTGGTTTGGTTTTATTTTTTTTGCCACACGACAATCCCTGCAATGGCCATAAAAAGCAAATGAGCGGTGTGTTACTTTGAAGTTCATCAAATCTTCAACCGAATCTTGAATCTCCTGCAGGCGGGGATCACAAAACTCATACACCCGGCCACAGTCAGAGCAAACCATATGGTCGTGCTGGCGGTACTTGTATGATTTTTCAAACTGGGCAACATTTTTTCCAAACTGGTGTTTTACAACCAGATTACAGTTGAGCAGCAGTTCAATGGTATTATAAAGAGTTGCGCGGCTCACCCGGTACTTGTTGTTTTTCATTTTGATGTACAGCGACTCGACGTCAAAATGCCCTTCCGTCAAATAGATCTCACGCAAAATGGTAAACCGTTCAGGAGTTTTCCGGTGTCCGTTGTTTTCAAGGTAAACGGTAAAAATGCCTTTAACTTTTTCCAGTATTTCCTTATTGGTATCCGCTATTTTCATAGGTATCCTCATTGGCCGGTTATAATAAACCACGCGGTAAAGATAATAAAAAAAGCATTATTTGAAATGCTTTTAAATAAATTGCTTATTATCTGACAACAAACATATTAACACCAATGACTGTTTCAAGACTTCTTCATAAAGCGGACATTCACAAACAAAAGATCATGTTACGGATTCCATTTTCCCGATCCTTGTTACTTTTTGTATCCCTTTGAGTTTCTTTAATTTTTTGATCAGTTTGTTCAGATGTTGTGTATCATATATATAGAGCATTACCTCCCCTTCGAATGTGCCATCGTGTGTATCGAGGTGGATGTTTCTGATATTGATATTGTATTCACTTGTTATTGCGTTGGTGATGTTTTGAAGCAGTCCGACTTCATCTATCCCTTTCAGGCGCAGGCCAGACAGGAACGCAATGCTTTTGTTTGTCATCCATTTGGCTTTGACCACCCGGTAGGCATATTTTGACATTAACTGTACGGCGTTCGGACAGTTGTTGCGATGAATTTTGATGCCTTCCTGTATGGTTACAAAGCCAAACACATCATCACCAGGAATGGGATTACAGCAGGGGGAGAGTGTATAGCTCAGGTTTTCCATGTTGTCACCAATCAGCAGCGTGTCGGGTTTGTCTTTGAGCTGCTGGCGTATTGGGTCGATCACCGGTTTTTTTGCTTCCTGAACTTCCCTTGATCGTCCAAAGGGGTTTCTTAAGTAGCTGAATATGCCACCACTATCCTGTTCCATCGCATAGGCTTTCAATTCTTTCTGGCCAATTTTCCCGATGGCCACTTCATAATACAGGTCAAGTGGTGCGGACAATTTAAAATGGTCTGTCAGCTTCTGTATATTTTCAGGGGTGTTGTCAATTTTCAGTTGTTTCAGTTTTCTGTAGAGGATCTCTTTACCCTCTTCCGCCTGGGTCTTTTTTTGTTCTTTAAGCGCCGATTTTATTTTCCCTTTTGCCCGTGCTGTTGTAACATAGTTAAGCCAGTCGGGTTTAGGTTTTTGTTTCTTTGATGTGATGATCTCTACCTGGTCGCCACTTTTCAATGCATGGCTCAGGGGCACCAGTTTATGGTTCACTTTTGCCCCAAGGCAGTTATCACCAATTTGTGTATGAATACTGTAGGCAAAATCGAGTGCGGTTGAGCCCAGGGGGAGTGTTCTGAGCTCACCTTTCGGTGTAAATACGATGATCTCATCAGAGAACAGGTTAAGCTTAAAGTCATCGATAAAATCGAGGGCATCTGCTTCGGCACTTTTCAGTATTTCCCTGATCCTTCTCAGCCATTTGTCTATTCCACTTTCACCAGACTTGGATTCTTTATATTTCCAATGTGCGGCATATCCTTTTTCAGCCACTTCATCCATCCGGGTGGTCCTGATCTGCACCTCCACCCATTTTCCGGAGCGGCTCATTACCGTAGTATGCAAAGATTCGTATCCGTTGGCTTTGGGTGTAGAGATCCAGTCGCGCAGCCGGTCGGGGTTGGGCTGGTAAATATCCGTTACGATAGAGTAAACTTTCCAGCAGTCAGCTTTCTCACGGTATTCTGGTGTGTTAAGAATAATGCGGATAGCAAAGATGTCATATACCTCTTCAAAGGGGACCTCTTTCTTTTTCATTTTTCCCCATATGGAGCTGATCGACTTGGTACGGGCAAGAATGGTAAAGTCGAGGTTTTCTTTTTGCAATGACTTTCTTACAGGCTTGGTAAACGACTGAATGAAGCGGTTACGTTCTTCTTTGGTATCTGCTAGTTTTTGCTGGATCGACTGATATAATTCAGGTTCGGTATATTTCATTGCCAGGTCTTCCAGCTCGTTCTTGATGGCATGAAAGCCCAGTCTGTGCGCCAGGGGTGCAAACAGGTAGAGTGTTTCGTTGGCCACCTTCAGTTGTTTCCTTGGTGGCAGCGATTCGAGTGTTCGCATATTGTGCAGCCGGTCGGCCAGCTTGATGAGGATCACCCTGACATCATCCGACAGTGTCAGCAGCATCTTCCGGAAATTCTCAGCCTGCACCGAGGTGGTCTGATCAAAGATATCAGAAATTTTTGTGAGACCGTCAATGATGCGCGACACTTCCTCATCAAAATATTCCGCTACATCATCCAGGGTATAATCGGTATCCTCCACTACATCGTGCAGGAGTGAGCATACCACGCTGGTGGCACCCAGACCGATTTCCTCGACAACGATCCTGGCCACGGCAATGGGATGGTATATGTATGGTTCGCCGCTTTTCCGCCTGTGGTCTTTATGCGCAGTAGCAGCAAAATCAAACGCCTGCCGTATCTTTTTCCTGTCTTCTTTCTTTATCGTAGAACGGCACGCTGACAAAAGCGAACGGTAGCGTTTGAGTATTTCCGTACGTTCCTGTTCAAGAACAGCTTCATTCATGATGTTTGTTCGCAAAATGATATTCTTATACAAAGATACAGGAAAAGCATAACAATTTCCATGCGATTCTTTGTTCATCTGCCAGACCAGGGTCAAAAAAAAAGGGGGAGTTTACCTGCCTCTTGCCGGCAGGGGGGTGGGACTACGGACACTGACGGTGTGGTCAGTGTCCGTTCAGGGGGCCAGTGGCCGGACAGGGGTCAGTGCCTGGATAACGGGCAGTCTCCTGTTTAGGGCCACTGACCGGTTCAAAAGGGGGGCAATCCGATCAGGACGGGGCAGTCTCCTGTTAAGGGCTACTGACCGGTTCAAAGGGGGTACAATCCGATCAGGACGGGGCAGTCTCCGGTCAGAGGGCCTGCAATCAGGCAAAGGGCACAATCAGGCCAGGAGTCAGTGCCGGTCAAAGGGTCTCTTCAAGCCGGCAAAGGGCACAATCCGATCAGGACGGGGCAGTCTCCGGTCAGAGGGCCTGCAATCCGGCAAAGGGGCACAATCAGACGGCCATCCTCACCAGTTAAACAGGGGGAATCTTGCCATCATCGTGTTCACCTGTTCCTTTACCCTTGCAATCGCCTGTTCATTATCTATATTTGAGATCACATCGTCAATCAGATCGACTATCTGAACCACATCCATCTCCCTGAGTCCACGTGTGGTCACCGCCGGAGTACCGATACGGATCCCTGATGTTTTGAATGGTGACCGGCTGTCGAACGGTACCATATTCTTGTTGATGGTGATGTCGGCTTCTCCCAGGATGTTTTCCACTTGTTTGCCGGTAATCTCCGGAAATTTCGACCGCAGATCGATCAGCATCAGGTGGTTATCTGTCCCCCCCGACGTAACATGGTATCCTTTGTCGACGAATGTCCTTGCCATGGCCTGGGCATTGCTCATCACCTGCAGGCAGTACTCCCTGAATGAAGGCTTCAATGCTTCACCAAAGGCCACTGCCTTTGCAGCAATGATATGCTCCAGCGGTCCGCCCTGTGTTCCCGGGAAGACAGCACTGTCGAGTACGGCCGACAACATTTTCACTTTCCCTTTGGGGGTGGTGAGACCCCAAGGGTTTTCCTGGTCGGCACCCATTAGGATCAGTCCGCCGCGCGGCCCCCTCAATGTTTTATGGGTAGTGGTAGTTACAATATGACAGTGGGGCATTGGGTCGTTCAGCAACCTGGCAGCAATCAGTCCGGCAGGATGTGCGATATCTGCCATCAGAATGGCACCAATCTTATCGGCAATTTCCCGCATCCGTTCATAATCCCAGTCGCGCGGATAGGCTGATGCACCGGCGATGATCATTTTTGGTTTCTCTTTTATCGCAATGCGCTCCATCTCATCATAATCAATCATGCCCGTGTCTTCTCTAACCGTATAAGCTACCGGACGGTATAGGATCCCCGATAGGTTTACCGGAGCTCCGTGCGACAAATGGCCACCGTGACTAAGATCGAGTCCCATAAAGGTGTCGCCGGGTTTCAGACAGGCAAGAAAGACAGCTGCGTTGGCCTGCGCTCCGCTATGTGGCTGCACGTTGGCCCACTCTGCCCCAAAAAGCTCTTTCGCCCTGTCTATTGCCAGCTGCTCCGTTTGGTCAACGATCTGGCAACCCCCATAATACCTTCGTCCGGGATAACCCTCCGCATATTTATTGGTCAATACACTCCCCATGGCTTCCAGCACATGTTCGCTGGCAAAATTCTCTGAAGCGATCAGCTCAATCCCATGCAATTGACGCTTGTGTTCCTGATCTATTAAATCAAATACCTTGTGGTCTTTTTCCATATTTAAGTTGTTTATATTTTATAATCAATAAGTTGATAAAATGAATAAAGCCAAAAATACAACTTATTTTTATAATCAGGGGGTACGTGCGACCGTTCCGTACAAACAGGAACGTGCGGTATCAGGTGTTCTCAAAATGGGCCTGTACTGTTTTTGCTTTTGCTTTTCCAACGGTTTTTTCCAGCTCATCGAAGGAAGCTTTTTTTATTCCGGCAACAGACCGGAACGCAAGCAGCAGTTTTTGTGCGGTAGCCGGGCCAATGCCCTTGATCCGGGCCAACTCTGATTGCAGGCTCCCCTTTTCACGGCGAACGCGATGGTGTTTCACCCCGAAACGATGGGCTTCATCCCGAATATGCCTGATCACTTTCAGTGTTTCCGATTTTTTGTCGATATAGAGTGGAATGCTGTCACCAGGGAAGAAGATCTCCTCCAGCCGCTTGGCGATACCGATAACAGCCACTTTTTTTCTTAGTCCGAGCCGGTCAAATGCTTTCAGTGCAGCACCCAGCTGCCCTTTCCCCCCATCAATCACCAC
>PWKN01000077.1 GCA_003559735.1 Bacteroidales bacterium
AACCCTGGAAGGGGTTGAGGGTGCCGTTGACCTGGCAATTGACCAGGAACCGCCGCTTCCGCAAATGCAAATCATCATCGACAGGGATGCGGCCGCACGCTTCGGCATCAATGTGTCTGACATATCAGAGCTGATAGAAGTTGGGATCGGTGGCCGTGAAGTATCAGAGATATTTTTGGGACAACGAAGATATGACGTGATATTAAGGTTTCCGGAGCAAGTTCGAAACACGCCGGAAAAAATTGGAAATTTGTTGCTGACTTCTGCAGATGGAGCCCTGGTTGCACTTTCACAAGTTGCTGACATAGTTACTACAACGGGCGAGAGTACCATTTCCAGGGAGATGAACCGAAGGCATTCAACGGTGAAACTCAATCTTCGGGGCCGCGATTTTTCCCATTTCATAAGGGATGCGCAAAGAGCCATTGATGAAGAGGTTTCATTCGACAAGGAGGAATATGTCATTGAGTGGGGCGGACTTTTTGAAAACAAGGAAAGAGCGGAAGGGCGGGCCCTGATCATCCTTGCGATGGTGCTTGGCATCATCTTTTTGTTGCTTTATGCAGAATTTGGTACGGTAAGGCATCCCCTTGTCATCCTGTCATCACTGCCTCTTGCCATTCTTGGCGGTTTGCTGGCCTTACAGTTTCGCGGCATGACGGTAAACGTGGCCAGCACCGTTGGCTTCATTGCTCTTTCGGGCCTTGCTGTGCAAAATGGTGTCATTCTGATATCCAACATCACAAGGGTGAAACGCAAGAAGATTCATAACCTGAAAGAGACAGTGATCATCGCTTCGATGCAGCGACTGAGGCCTGTGCTGATCACTGCCATGACAACACTTTTTGGCGTTCTGCCCGCAGCCTATGCATTCGGAGTTGGCAGCGATATTCAAAGACCCCTCACAACAGTCATCATGGGTGGTTTGTTCACTGCAACGATTCTTACCATGGTGGTCCTGCCCGTAGTATATTTTATTGTGGAGAGGGAATCCGAAAAGAAGAAAAGGGATAATGAATAACAAAAACGCATTGTATGAAAACGATCAGATATTTGGGAATTGCACTGATACTTGCCTCAATGTCCAGCAGTGCCCAGGCACAGCGAAACCCCAGAGAAATAGGGTGGGATGAGTTTTTTCAGACTGTGTTGAGCAATAATCTTGAAATGATCATTGAGCGCTATGACGTATCCATTTCTGAAGCTGCCTACATGGCCTCCAGGGTATTCCAGGACCCGGAACTGGAAATGATATTTCCTGTCTTTGACGATGATGAGTTTTCAGGATTTCCGCGCAACATTGAGTTTGAGATGGAGGTCCCCCTTGAACTCTTTGGCAAGCGACGTAACCGCATCAGACAGGCACGTGCAGAAAAGTATGCGGCTCAGGCAAGCTTTGATGACTTCCTGCACTACCTGCGGGCTGACGCCGCCAATACCTGGGTGGAGGTCATCACTAACCAGCTTATTCTGGAAAGAATGATGCTCAACCTTGAACAACTCAATCAATTTCTTGATGTGAACAGAACCCTTTACGAGGCTGGCGAGATAGGGGAGGTAGACGTAATGCAAACCCGGGTAGAGGTTCGCTTGTTCCAGTCTGAATTATTTGATGCCAGGATGGAATATTCAGAGCTGATGGGAGCGGTTTATTTCCTTATGGGTGGGATGACCACAGATTCGTTGGTGTTCACCGGGACCATTCCCGTTGATCCCCCTGTTTTAAACTACCAGGATCTCCTTGAAAGAGCCTTAAATCATCGGTCAGACCTGGTTGCCGCAAAAAGAAATGCTGAAGCTGCTGAATATGCCATGCGGCTGGCCCGATCAGAAAGGTTTCCCGACATTAGCCTGATCTTTGGTTACCACAATGAAGAGGCCGTACGACCGGGTCCAGGCTTTGCTGCCAGCTACGCAGGCCTGATCATCCCCCTTCAGTTTTCCGGATTCAACAGAGGAGCTTTAAGAATGAGCACGTTCGAGATGGAACAATCCAGGACCGAGATGCAGGCCATCACCCTCGACATTGAAACCGGACTGCTAACCGCATGGGAAAGATACCGGATGATGATGCAAAAGCGTATGCTGTTTACCGAAACAATCCTGGAAGATGCAGAAAAGGTAAGGGATGCCATAGTGTTGAGTTACCAGCTTGGTGATGTTTCACTTTTGGAAGTTCTGGAGGCACAAAGCACACTGAACGAGGTGTACATTAGCTATTATGAAACCCTTGCCCGGTTTGCAGCATCGTTGGTTGAACTTTCGAAGCAATCAGGAGAATGGTTTGTCGAATTCTGACCTATTTATTGACGTCGGCTGCCGGGATCCTTTATTTCGCCAGATGCCGGTACGGTGGTCCAGCACCTGTTAAACGGTAACAAAGTGCTGGGCATTAGGAGAAAAACGCAATAAACAGGCTTTTTTTATAGTTTCTCCACTGCCATTATGGGTTGTCCCTTTGTGACCTTGGCACCACTTTCAATGAGCACACTGATGATCCTGCACTTAAAAGGTGCCTGGATCTGGTTGAACAGCTTCATTGCCTCCAGGATGCAGATGACATCACCTTTATTCACAACGGTGCCGTCTTTCACAAATGGGGGGGCGTTTTCTTCTGGGGTTATGTAAAATGTTCCGGCCATTACAGCGTCAATGGTATCCTGAAGATCGACAACTGGTCCGGTTGAACGGGTTGTTTTCGTCACTGTCTCAGCCTGCTTTTCCTTAACCGGATCCTTGACCGGGTTGGCCGGTACAGTGACTTCCATTTTGCCGTTTGTTGCAACGAGCGACAATTGAAACTCCCCTTTTCGGATCATCAGTTCATTAAGTTGCATATGGGATGCTTTTTCCAGCAATCCGCTCAATGCTTCATAGTCGCTGGCGTGCAGGAGGGGAGTGGCGGGATTGCCTTTACCTGGCTTAACGGTTTGATCAGTGACTTCCTTTGAGGGCGTCTGTTGTGCCTCCCATTCCTGGTCGGCAGGTGACATGGGACGCGCTCCTTCCGGTAATGCTCTCCATTTGAAGAAATTCGTGGCCACCTCCGGAAAGAGGCAATAGGAGAGGATGTCCTCTTCCTGTATCAGCAACTTCGGATCAGAAATGTTCCTGGTTGCCTGTTGGAGGATGGGTTGGAGATCGTCGGCCGGACGGTGGTCGACAGGTTTGTCCTTTCCGAGGATCCTTTTCACAAACACTTTGTCCATCGGCACAGGTGGACGTCCATAAAGACCTTTCACATATTTTTTCACTTCATCGGGTACGAGTTTGTAACGTTCGCCCGTCAATACATTCATTACTGCTTGTGTGCCGACGATCTGACTGGTGGGAGTGACCAGGGGCGGATAGCCAAGGTCTTTCCTGACCAGGCTGACTTCTGTGAGTGCTTCGGGGAGTTTATCGAGGGCTCCCTGTTGTTCCAGTTGTGAGCGGAAGTTTGAGATCATTCCGCCGGGGATCTGATGAACGAGGATCTCCGAGTCAACGGCTGCTTCAAAGCCTCTTCCCTTCGACCTTTGCGGTGTCAGGTCGGCAAAGTACTTGTTGATGGTTCGCAGTGCTTCCTGATCGAGGCCTGTGTCATACTCAGTATCACTGAATATGGCATGGATGGTCTCTACCGGAGGCTGGGAAGAAAACCCGGCCATTGAGGCGATGGCGCAGTCAATGGCGCCAGCCCCTGCCCGGACACCTTCAAGGTAGGCGGCAACAGCCATTCCACTTGTGGCATGGCAATGCACCTGTATGGGTACGTCAATTTCCTTTGAAAGGGCCGCTACCAGTTCGCCCGATTGCACCGGGGCGAGGATGCCCGCCATGTCTTTAATACAGAGCGAGTCAATGCCCAGTTGCTGCTGTTCTTTGGCATATTGTACATACTTTTCGATGGTATGTGCCGGACTGATGGTGTAGGAGAGGGTACCCTGTGCGTGGGCACCGTACTTTTTAACAGCCCTTACGGCTGCCTCGAGGTTACGGGTATCATTCAATGCGTCGAATACCCTGAAGATGTCGATGCCATTGACATGTGCACTTTCCACAAAACGATCGACAAGGTCGTCCGGATAATTCTTGTAGCCAACAATGTTCTGACCGCGCAACAGCATTTGCAGCGGTGTCTTCCTGGCTTTTGACTTGATCATCCTGAGCCGTTCCCAGGGGTCTTCATAGAGGAACCGCAAACATACATCAAATGTGGCACCTCCCCAAACCTCCAATGAATAATAACCTGCATTGTCAATCACATCAATGATGCCCATTATGTCTGCCGTCCTCATCCTTGTTGCCCATAGCGACTGATGCCCGTCTCTCAATGTAGTGTCAGTGATCCGTAGTTGGTTTGTTTTTTTCATGATTCGTTACGTATTGGTGTTGCGAATTTTCGGGTTGCGAATTACTTGCAGCGAGTTGTGTGTTGCACACCCGGACTGTTCATATTTGGCTATGCATCCAATTCAATGCTAGGCGAATTTGCCCATGTGTGCAAATTTTTCAAAACGATTCTTCAATAGTTTCTTTGTGTTATACTTTTTAAGCTTACTTAGGTTTTTCAGCAAGGCTTTTTTAACATCTGCAGCGGTTTTTTCATAATTGGTATGGGCTCCTTCGCCCGGTTCGGTGATGATCTCATCAATGACCTCGAGCTTGAGCAGGGCTTCAGCTGTCAGGTTGAGTGCCTCAGCGGCCTGGGGGGCGTATTGTGCATCCCTCCACAGGATGGAGGCACAGCCTTCGGGAGAGATCACGGAGTAGATGGCATTGGACAGCATCAGGATGCGGTCGCCCACGCCAATTCCGAGGGCGCCTCCACTGCCCCCTTCACCCACCACCACGCAAACAATGGGCACCCTGATGGTTGCCATCTCCGTAATGTTTTTGGCGATGGACTCTGCTTGTCCACGTTCTTCTGCGTGCATGCCGGGAAAAGCACCCGGGGTATCAATAACCGTAATCACCGGAATGTTAAAACGCTCTGCCAGACGCATCAGTCGCAAAGCCTTGCGATAACCCTCAGGCCGGGCCATGCCAAAATTCCGGTATATCTGTTCCTCCGTGTTTTTTCCCTTGTATTGGCCAATAAGCATAACCGGCTCTTTGTCAATGCGGGCAAATCCACCCACAATGGCTTTGTCGTCAGCGTAGTACCTGTCGCCATGAAGTTCGGTAAACTCAGTAAAACAGAGTCTGATGTAATCCTGGAAGACCGGTCGTTCTGAATGACGGCTTATTTTAACGATATCCCAGGGCGTATGTTCCGTTTTCTTTGCAGACATTCTAAAAGTTATTTTGGTTGATTATAGAATCTGAGCACCTGACCGATAAAGTCTTTCATTTCCCCGCGGTTCACGATACGGTCAACAAATCCATGTTCGAGCAGGTACTCTGCTGTCTGGAAGTCGTCGGGCAGCTTTTCCCCAATGGTTTGCTCTATTACACGCCGGCCGGCAAAGCCGATTACTGCGCCAGGTTCCGCAATGTTCAGGTCGCCCATCATTGCATAACTCGCGGTTACACCACCGGTTGTCGGGTTGGTAAGGATCGAGATGAACGGTATGTTTTCCTTGTTCAGCAATGCAATGCCAGCGCAGGTTTTGGCCATCTGCATCAGTGAGAGGACACCTTCCTGCATCCTTGCACCGCCTGATGCCGACAGGATGATATACGGAAACCGGTGTTTAAGCGCATAGAGTGCTGCCTGGAGTATCTTCTCCCCGGTGGCACTTCCCAGGCTGCCCCCCAAAAAGCGGAAATCCATGATGGCAATTACAACCTTTGCCCCATGGATTTCGCCTGTACCAGTGATCACCGCTTCATTGATGCCCGATTTCTTTGTCGTGGTGATGATCTTGTTGGCATAGCTCCCTTTCAGATCATTGAAACCGAGCGAGTCGACCGGCCTGATTTTCTGAAACAACTCACTGAAGGTCCCCCGGTCAAATAGCAGACCGATCCGCTCCTCCGAGGTCATGCTGCCATGATGGTTGCATAGCGGACAAACGTTCAGGTTGCTTTTCCATTCGTTTTCAAACACGAACGACTGACAATTTTTGCATCTTACCCAGAGTGTTTTGATGCCTTTTTTCTTTTCAGTTGCCTGTTCAGTATGAACCCATCCCATAAGAATGAAGAATTTGATGCAATGTAGAAATAATTCCCATTTTTCAGGGCTGCAATATACAAATATACATGAATTTTTTTCATGCGAAATTACACACAGACGCATGAAAAAAAATATAATTGTTTTATGAAAAGAAAATGGCTTGCCAGGTATAAGGTGTTTGTGTTCGGAATACTGCCGTTACAATTGGCATTCCGGGCATGCTGCCGGGATTGTTGTCCGGCTGCATACCCGGGCGAACCGTTCATCCTGTATAAAAACTTGAATTATTATCATACATTTGCACATAGTCAGCCATTCAGAGATATAAATGGCAGCGCTGCCAGGCCAATTGTCTGAAACAAAGAACGAAAGCATACAGCACAACAGGCTTACACATCGGAATGTACATCAAACCGAAAACACATAAACACGGATTTTCATAC
>PWKN01000239.1 GCA_003559735.1 Bacteroidales bacterium
AACCGTTAATCAAAGGCAAAGTATCAAGCCTCAACAATTCTAAATATCAAGAATTAATTCAAAAGATTAACCAAATCATCAAATAGTTAGTCATTTCTTCTGTTCCTCCCCGCTACGCCACACATTCACATCCCACCCCGAAGCTGGAAGTTGCTTCGCAAGCTTCCAGTTCCTTAGCCCGGAACTTCCAGCTTGCGTCAGCAACTGGAAGCTTCCAGGGTAGGAGGTGTCTCCTTCGGGGAAGCTGGAAGTCCCTTCGGCTCTGGAAGCTGGAAGTCCCTGCGGGAGCTTCCAGTTCCTCAGCCAGGGAACTTCCAGCTTGCGTCAGCAACTGGAAGCTTCCAGGGGTAGGAGGTGTCTCCTTCGGGGATGCTGGAAGTCCCTTCGGGTCCGGAAGCTGGAAGTCCCTTCGGCTCTGGAAGCTGGAAGTCCCTTCGGCTCTGGAAGCTGGAAGTCCCTGCGGGAGCTTCCAGTTCCTTGGCGGGGAGCTTCCAGTTCCTAAATGATACAACTGTCAGTACTTTATTAGACAATTATCCATATTAAGTTTTGGTAAGATGTTTATATTTGAATCAGAAATCAGATTACCATGTCAGGCATCCCATTTTCAACATAAACACATAATACTACAACGATGACTTTACGAAACACATTACTGAGCCTTTTTGTACTGTTAATACTGCCTCAGGGTTGTATAAATCAAAAAAAACAAACACCTGATTACGAAGTTGATGTTTTGGTTTACGGGGGCACTTCGGCCGGGGTCATTGCAGCATATACTGCATCCATGGAAGGGAGGTCTGTTCTGATCGTTGAACCGGGCAGACATCTCGGCGGACTGTCTTCTGGTGGGTTGGGAGCTACAGACATCGGCAGACAGGAAGCCATTACTGGTTTGTCGCGCGATTATTATTTGCGCCTTGGGGCAAAGTATGGCCTGGATGATGTTGCCTGGCATTTCGAGCCAAAAGTGGCTGAAGAGGTGTTCAACGATTACATTCGCGAAGCAGAAATAGAGGTTCTGTTCGATTATAGCGTGGTTGACGTGCATAAGCGGGGAACCGATATACAAACGGTAACGTTCAGAGACTACGAGCATGGTAAGGATGACCTGACTGTCAGCGCAGTCGTTTTCATCGACTGCAGCTACGAGGGTGACCTGATGGCCTTGTCTGGGGTTAGTTATACGGTGGGCCGTGAGTCAAACAGCCAGTATGGAGAAACCTGGAACGGGGTTCAGATCAGTAAAGACAACCAGGTCCCTCCCGGCATCGACCCCTATGTAATTCCGGGAGACAGTACCAGCGGACTGATATGGGGTGTTAGTCCGGAGCCCATAGCAGAAACGGGCAGCGGCGACCATAAGGTACAGGCATATTGCTACCGGCTGTGTATGACTACCGATCCAGACAATATGATTCCGGTTACCAGACCCGACAATTACGATCCCGCACATTATGAAGTGTTGCGGCGCATCATTCAGCAGCGTGATTCCCTGGGCTGGGTTCAGCGTATCTGGCAGCTATATTTGCGGATCATCGAAATGCCAAACAACAAGACGGACATCAACAATAAGGGAGGTTTCTCCCTCAGTATGGCCGGGGCCAACTGGGAATATCCCGAAGCTGACTATTGGCGCAGGAAAGAAATTGCCAAAAAAATTGAAGATTATAACAGGGGCATTATTTACTTCCTGGGGCATGATCCTGATGTTCCCGAACATGTCAGGGAGCAAATGCTTCAGTATGGATGGCCAAAGGATGAGTTTGTTGACAACAACCATTTTCCACATCAGTTATATATCCGGGAATCAAGACGGATGATCGGTCAGTTAGTGATGACTGAGCATCATTGCATGTCACGTGAATTTGCAGAAGACGGCATTGCACGTGGTTCATACAACATGGATTCGCACAATTGTGACAGGCATGTGATAGATGGGATGGTGGTCAACGAAGGCGATGTGCAGATCCGTTAACCGGGGCCGTATGACATCTCCTACAGGGCAATCTTACCTGTGCAGGATGAATGTACCAATCTTTTGGTGCCGGTCTGCCTGTCGGCTTCACATATTGCCTATGGGTCTATCCGCATGGAACCTGTGTTTATGATGTTGGGCGAAGCCGCAGGGTTTGCTGCATCACTGGCAGTTGAACGCAATGTGCCGGTCTCTGATCTGGATGGCAGGGAACTGAAAAGAATGTTGGGGTTATAAAAATTCTATTTAAATTAACATCCTCAAAAAAACAATCTGTATGAAGCGAAGACATTTTCTCAAAACTGCTGTCATAGGCACTGCCGGCATTGGCCTGCTCCGCATGTATGCCTGTGAACCGCGTATTGACAGGTTTACAGGTGGCCGTTATTGTATTCAGCCCGATGCCGTGTTGCCGGTCATTGCCGGTGTGGATGTTGTCGTATCCGGTGGCACCCTTGGTGGTGTCGTAGCAGCCATCAATGCGGCAAAAAAAGGTGCAAAGGTTTTTCTGGTAGGATATCAGCCTTATTTGGGCGAAGATCTGTGCGGTACATACTGGCATCTGTTCAACAATACTGATAATGAGGGTGATGCCTGGCTGGCGGATCTGCTGCCTCCCAACGAACCACCTTCGCCAATGCGTATCAAGACCATGCTGGAAAAGGAGCTCATCGATAATGGTGTTGACTTTTTGTATTGCAGTTATGTGGCCGACGTGGTGTTTGACCAACGTGATCAGCCAGCTGGTGTGGTGATCAACAACCGCACCGGCCGTCAGGTTATTCTGGCCAAAAGCATTATTGACTGTACACAGGGGGCATGGGTGAGCCGGCTCGCAGGAGCTGCTTTCATAAGCACGTTGGACAAAAAGGCGATGACCTATGGTTATGTTTGTGCAGGGAACAAGGGCGACGCAGGCGCGGGCATTTCCACGCGATTGATGCCTTTGCGGTTGAAAAGTGCTGAGCGGGATTATCCAGTAATTTCCAGCGAATTCCACCATCCGGCAGAAAAATTTGATTATAAAACTCTTGCAAATGCAGAGCAATCCATTCGCGACAGGACATTCGACATTGAACAGGTTGATTCGGCCGACCAGTTGTTCTGGGTACAACCTTACAGGCTGAAGAGCCAGGGACGCAGGAACACCAGCCACGACAATATGCGCTCTATCCCTGTGGAATCATTCATTCCATATGGGATGAATACATTGTTTGCCTTCAATTCTTGTGCCGATGTATCTGATGATCACGCTGCAAAGATTACGGAGCCTGCCATGCAGGTATTCTTTGGACAGCGACTGGGACAGGCAGCTGCTGAGGTTGCTGCCCGTATGCCGGACAAAGATCTGGATGGCTACTATACACGTCCGGTTGAAGCTACCACGATACTCGAAGGTGTGATCGGTGAGGTATCTGAGTTGATGCGACCCAAACTGGGCAACAGGGAGCTGTGGACCGCTGAAACCGCTATACCTGTCCTGGAGGAGGTCGACGTACTTGTTGCAGGAGGGGGGACAGCAGGTGCACCAGCAGCTATCAGTGCTGCCCGCAAGGGAGCAAAGACCCTGGTTGTGGAGTATCTGCACGGTCTTGGTGGTACGGGTACACTGGGATTGATCGGGCGTTACTGGTACGGACATCGTGATGGGTTTACCAGCGAGATCGACCGTGAGGTCAGGGGTATGGCTGACAAGGACCATCCCAGGCAAAGACCATGGGAGCATGAGTGGCCCATCGACTGGAAGATGGAATGGTACCGCCGCGAGATCAGGAAAGCCGGTGGGGATATCTGGTTCGGGGTGCTGGTAGCCGGTGCCTTTGTGCAGGACGGACAAGTGAAAGGTGTGCTGGTGGCTACACCCGAGGGCAGGGGGGTGATCCTCGCAAAACAGGTGATCGATGCGACCGGCAGTGCCGATGTGGCCATTGCCGCCGGGGCAGGCTATGAATATGTCGACGCTGAAACAGTGGCCATACAAGGGTCAGGATTGCCAAAAGTCGATCCCGACGATCATTATAACAACACAGACTGGACATTTGTGGACGACTCGGATGTGTTCGATGTGACCCGGGTGTTCATAAGCGGCAAACAGAAATTCAAGGGTGTTTTCGACATTGGCAAGCTGCCCCAGACACGCGAACGGCGAAGGGTGGTGGCCGATTTTATGGTGTCGCCCATCGACATGATGGCCGGACGTCGTTACCCAGACACCATTTCATATCATAAGAGCAATTTTGACACCCACGGATATACGATACATCCTTATTTCATCATCAGGCAACCCGACGGCGGACATGTTACCTATGATGTGGACTTGCCGTTGCGCTGTCTGTTGCCCAGGGGGTTGACCGGTATTTTTGTGACCGGATTAGGTGCCGGGGCACACCGCGATGCCATGCCGGTGATCCGCATGCAACCTTGCCTGCAAAACCAGGGGTATGCTGTGGGCTGGCTGGCCGCAGCGATGGTAAGCAATGACATCACTGATGCACGAACGGCATCACTGGATCAACTGCAGCAACACCTGGTCGATATCGGCAGCCTGCCCAAACGGGTTTTGACCGATGCCGAAAACTTTCCGTTGCCTGATGAGTTGTTCGGTGAAGCGTTGACAAAGATCGGTAACGACTTCGAGGGACTGGAGGTGTTGTTCTCTGATATCGAAAAAGGGAAGACCTATCTGGAAAGGCTCTTGCAGCAGGACGTTCCTGATAATGACAAGCTGCATGCTGCCATAGCCCTGGGTGTGCTGGGGATCGACACTGGCTGGAACCTGGTTGCCGAAGCCATCGATGCATACGATGTCTGGGACGAAGGTTGGAACTTTACCGGAATGGGGCAGTTTGGCTTCTCGCTGAGCAGGCTTGACACCATGGTGATCGCCCTTGGTCGCTGCCGGAGAAGAGAAACCTTACCAACCATACTTGCCAAGGCAGAGATGCTGACTCCTGACCATCACTTCTCGCATTATCGTGCAGTATGTATGGCATTGGAAACAATGGGTTATAGCGATGCAGCACCGGTACTGTTCAGGCTGCTGAACGCCCCGGGCGTATCGGGCCACCATGTGATCACAAAAACAGATGCCGTACGGGCCACCGTCCCCAGTCACGTTGATGTGATCCTGAGAAACAATGCCCTGAGGGAGCTGCACCTGGCCAGAGCCTTGTACCGCTGCGGCGACCACTTCGGACTGGGCAGGCAGATTCTTGAAAAGTACGCCAACGACCTGCATGGTCATTACTTCAGGCACGCATACGGAATAATGAGGTCTTAGCGCCAAACATAGTACCCTGAGTTCAGAACGTGTCTCAACCTTATTTTGCCATCCCCTGCAATTGTATCTAAAGCGGGGAACACCAGGTTGAAGCCAGCGGAATGTAGCTTTTGATGCCTGGTTTGCTTGCTGCAGTAAAAGCCAAAGTGGTTGCTGACCGTGATAAATTATTTGCCGTTTTATCCAACCTGATCAAGAAACCCATTAGATGCTCCGAAGAAACTTGACTTTACGGATGGGCACTATTTACTTTCTGCATGTATCTGGTACATGGTTTCGCTAGCCAGTCGTATGGCATTGACCATGTGGTCGTACGGGCGGTCGGTGATGTCGACAAGACCTACAGTTTGGTTTTCGCCGTCGAGGGAGCGGCCGGTGAGGTGTTGGTCGACGAACTGGTACCAGTGGCAACCAACAGAGAAGGGCAATTCGGCCCACTTGTGCACATATTGCGGGTAGTACCGGATGCGTTCTTTTTCGGAGAAGGACTGGTATTTTGGAGGAAACTGGCGTTCGCTGCGCAGCGCCAGGTGGTGCTCACCAATGAGTATGGGCCGCTGGCCCCAGTCATACCACTGGGTAAAGTCGTCGCGGTCGGGATAGAGGCTGTAGGCATTGACACTCATTACATCCACATATTTGCCGGCGGTTCTGACGATGTGCTCCGGTTTGATCAACCGGGTGAAACGGCATCCCAAATAGAGGTGGTTGGGATCGTATTTCTTTAGTGTGGCATTGATTGTGCTGAAGTATTTCTCTGCATACAGTGTTTCCAGCCTGATATAGTCCTGAAGCATGAGGTCTTCCATCTGTTGCTGGTCGACGTTCATATTGCGTATGTCGTCCCATGATGCATAGGATGTGCCCCATGCCTTGTTCACCTGTTCAGGACTTTCATAGGTTTTTCGAAGCAGTCGTTCCCATTCATGTCGAAGAGGGATGTCGTGCAAGTCGTTGTGAAGCAGCTGTGTTCGCTGCCACGGCGCTTCGTTGTCGACAAAATAGCCCAGCAGCCAGGGGTCATTCTTCAGTGCTGCTGCTTCCTGTATGAGGGAGTCAAGGAAGGCTGCCCACCCCGGGTGAAACACATCAGAAAACTGGTTCCCAATCAGATAATTATGTCCGCGGGCCGTGCGAAAATTGTAGGTGTACACCATTTTGTTCCGATCGTCGAGCAGGTCGACCTCACTACAGTTGCCGATGGTGTTGATGCCCCACTTGC